>JAGLQN010000069.1 GCA_023136835.1 Candidatus Omnitrophota bacterium
TTATAATACTTATCATTTCTGTCAATACAAATAATGTGGATTTATGGATTTAACCTGTAGACGACCATGAGAATGGAGCAAGAAACAATCAGAGCGGCCCCCGTCTTAACGGGATCCGTTGAAACGAATGATTATGTGCTTATAATTTTTTCAGGCGCCGCGACATTTCTTTATATGCTTCTTCATCACGTCGCATGCCGACTTTTAAAACAAGGATTTTTATCTTCCACATTTTGGATTATTTCAAAAGGCTTTCAATATTAATATAATCGCTGTCTTTGCTGTTTTTAAAACGTTCCTGAGCAATAAAGCCTAAAACAAGATCTTCAGCCATCTCTAAAACATTTTGCATATGCGTATATTCTTCAGTTGACATTAAGACCGCTTGAGGTTTGCGCCTTTTTTCAATAATGACAAGCCCTTTACGCGCTTTTTCAAGAATTTTTTCAATTCCCGTGCGCAATTCTGAAACGCCGACTAATGTGGTATTTTCTTCAATCGTAATCATTTTTTTGACCTAATCTTTCATTTTTATACTTAAAGCATAATATTTATCATTATGATTGTTAAATCAACAGCCATTCTAACAGTTCAATTGGCAATTAATTTGGCATTAAGAAACGGATCGAGTCTTGAAGGTTGAATTAAAACCTGTGGTGTTTTCAATTTTCAAGATTTGATCCCTTTTTCAGATTTCTTAGCGCGCATTAAGTATGCGCCCCCGGAATTCCGTAATATTTTCTAAATCAAATCTGGCAAATTTTCTCTTGGCAATAAAAGATGTATAGAGCGTGCTTGGCCAGGTATTTTTGAAATGAATCCACATTTATCAAGTGTTTTTATCATTTGGTGTATTGATGACCAAGTAACTTTAAAGTATTTTTGCATATCAGCTTCCGAAGGTGGATGCCCATGGATTCTTGTATAATAATAGATAAATGCTAGGTATTGGCCTTGTCGATATGTGTATTTATTTTTCAAATTATTTTAATGGAATATCATAAATTATTTTTTATATTATCAAAATTTATCCTGTAGGGTTCAGGCAGGCCTGAACCTCTAAAGAATTAATATTATTTTCGTTTGCATTCCATGTTGCGGGATTATTCATGACATGAAGAGTTCCGGAGACGCGTGTCCTGGAATTGTTTAAACATCTTCAAAAGATCAAAGAAACGCCTGTCTCAAAAGTGACTGTCACCTTTTTTTTCTTTTTTTTATTATTCGTGCCTATATATTTTTTCTTCAATTAATAAATCCTGAATATTTTCAATTTCCCGGTCTATTTCTCGCAAATTTTGTTTCAGACTTTTGCTTTCTTCGGCTTTTTTATAAATGTATTCTAATTTTCTTTCCGAATATCGCCCTTCATTATACTTTGGAACAAAATAGAACAATAATCCAAAAACAATGAGTATAGCAAATAAGCCAATTATTGTATTTCTTCTATCACGTGCGACTTTTTTATCTTTGTTTTGTAAACGAGTTCGCCAATCTTCAAAATTATTTTGAGAATCCCATTGTGCAACAACAAATCTACGTTCTTCTTCAGAAAGACTGTTATATAATTGCGCAAGTCTTTTATGTTCTTTGATGTCTTGCTCAGATATTTCAGGTGGATAATAACTCATTATTTTACCTTATTATATATTTTCATAACATTCAAGCTCACTGCTGGTAGCCGACACCGAAAGGCGGTGGATAACAGTCAGGTGCAGTGAGTCGTTAGGTGTTTATAGATTATTTTACCCATTATTTTTTTTCAATAAAAATTGCACAAAACTCTCTCTAACTACCATATAAAACCATTCTGTTAGGCAATTCCCTGGGATTGATATTGATACCTGACATTTCCTTTTGTTCCTATCTATAAACGTGTCTATAGATGTGGTATTTTCTTCTATGTTTCTAAATAATCCTTTATGTACTATAATGCAGCGATTACGTTGATATAGGTATTGCAAAACATCAACAAATGTGCTTCTTGTAGGACAGTTATTAATTCTTTTCTGAAATTTAATCATATTTTTATATGAGGAAGGACAATATTTGTTCAAAAAATTTTGGAATTCTTTTGATTTTTTTATTTTTCTTTCTATTTCATAGTTCTCTAAAAAATCTGTATATTTAATACCTTTTGTTTTTCTAAAATATGCCAAATAATTGCATAATGTTTCAACCGCAATATAACACAATAAATTAGCTATAACAGGGTGCTTACTCTTAAGTATTTTTGAATCAATAAGTTTTAGGTTAGCTATCAAGAAATATCTTTTAATATATTCATTATGTTTGTTTTCCAGTTGACTAATCAACTGTTGAAAGCAGTTCAAATCTTTAAATTTCGAAGAGTACAGAGGGTATATTTTTTTAATAATTTGCTTTTCATTCATAATTTTATACACCTAACGACCAAGTTTACCTGCCGCTATGGAGCGCAGCGGAATAGCGGTCAGGTGTAGTGTTATGTGTTTTTATTTAATTCATAATCCTTTTTGCATGCATTCATAAAACTCGATGCATTGATTATAAAATCACTTAGATTAGGAGTTTCTCCGCCTTTTTGTAATATCTGAAACTTTTTTAATTGCTCAATGGGATATCTGCATTGCCGAACAAATTCATCTTCTGAAAGTCCAGTGCTTAGTCCATGCGATACAATAGATTTAACTCTCACCGCATCGGTTATAATTTGCTTTAATTTTTCTTCGGGTTTAATCGATTTTTCTATCACCAATTTAATATTTGCAATATTTGTTTCGTTTTGTATGAATTTTTTTCCTGTTTCATTTGAGGGAACCTCAGAAAATATGGTGTTGATTACGGCAGTAGCCAATATTTCGGAATAACTTTCATCAAAATTCACCTTGCATTCTGACAACAGATAGAATAATAAACCCATCTTAACAGAATCAACAGCATCCGAAGCCATTTGAAAGGTTTTCTTTTTATTTCCAAATAGTAAACCAAATATCCCCACTATAATTCCTTTTTATTTTCACGCAACATTCAAACTCACCTGACTTTGAGCGCGCCGACAACCTTCTGCCCCTTACGCCATTTTAAGCGGCGGACCACATCTTTGGGAAGCGTCACATAATAGGTGTTCGTTTTTCCCGTCACCCCGATCTTCCGCACCTCTTGCCCCTTGGCCATATCCCTTACCCTTCTCCTCACTTCTTACTTCTTACCTAACCCCTTACCACTTAGTATATACCCGAGTATGTACCCTATCCGGCGTAATCCGCTATCTTTTCATCCAGCAATTTCTGGTTTAAGAGGAATCCCTCCCGCACGATAATATCCGCGTCCCGCTCGCCGGAGCGATAAAACACGTCGGCAACATACCGGCCGTATTGATCGATAGCATATGTTTTAACGACGACAACGAGCGCCTCTTTTAAGACGCCTTCAAGGGACGCTTTCGCTTTTTTCCCCGTTGAGATGACAATTCGGCCGCGTTAATACTCTTTAAGCGCAAGCGTTTTCGAAGGATAAATCCCGCGCCTGTTTCGACCTCACAAACAAGCGTATCCCCATCCACCACTCTCACCACAAACGCTTTGTACGTATAGATATTTCCTCTGGCCACGCGGGACGGCTCAATCCGAATCGTATTCCGCTCTTCCTGAATTGTAACAATATCCCCTTCCTTCATAGTTCCTATTTCAGCGGCATTAACAGGTTTGTAGGATTCAAACCCCAAATCAATCATGGCCCGCCCATTTATGGGAGATAAAACAAGCCTGCAGGTATTTAATGTGCCGCGCCGGACGAGTAATTTGGCCATCGGACAGGCTTGATGTGCCGATATCGGCGCCGCTAAGGATCGCGTTTTGATTTTATGTTCCTTTAAAGCGTTCCTTAATTGGCGGGTTGACCATTTATTGTTGATGGTCTTCGAGGCATATTCTTCCCTCACACCGGCATCTTTGATGGAAATAAGCGCCCGGATATTCGTCCACCCCAATTGGTCACGCGCATGGCCAATTCCCTTACTCAGGTAAAATTGGCGCATATACTTTAGATTTGTCAGTGAAAATCCTGAACCGTAACACCGCGCTAAATCATTCGATAAGCGCTCTAACAGCCGCTCGCCATAAGCGGCCATGATCCGGTTATTTTGCTCAACTTTAACGATTTGCCGGCCGATCTGCCAATAGGCTTCCGCCTTGAGATGATTGAGGACATCCCGGGCCTTTTCCTGAGCTTCATCATAGATACGGGAAACATGTCCGAGAAGATTGGTGTATTCTGATTTGGAAAGCGCGCTGGGCATAATTTATTATGTATAGCGAAAAACGCGAGGCGTGTCAATGATAGTTAGCGAAGAGGATTGCCCCCGTCATCCCCGTTATCGAAAGAACACGTCGATGCGCTCGACTTTACAATCACGGATATCCTCAGCACGAGTTCCAACCACAAACTGCCCCGAAATAACAACAGGCTGTTTTTTATTGGGATAAGTTAATTGTATTTCTTTAAGAGAAGGTTTGTTTGCGCCAAATGTATTTCGGCGGCGCGGATTGTGATAAACAACAAGCGTTGTCCCAAACAAATTAAAGGCATAACAATTCTTAAGCAATTCAACTCTCTTGTGAACATTATTGGCATCTAAATACGTCAGAGTGCTTTTCTTTTTTGTAAACAACGCCCCGGCTAAAGCCGGCTTTAACGTAAGAGTCAGTTCGCCTTTTGCATTCACCGCAAAAGGATTTTTCCCCATATTCATCAATAGCCAGATATGCATGAACTCGGCTGTACTTCCCGATAAGCGCGCGACGAATCCCCGGCCATGCAAAGCCTTATCCTCATGAGCGCTGCTGACCACAAAGGAAGAATTCTCCAGAACGTTTCGTCCATATTGTTCTGGCTTTAGAAAAGGAGTTAGCGCAGCATAAAGATTCTGGTAAAACTCTTCATAAAGCTCACAACGCAATAATTCCAAAATGAATTTATACTCCATGTGAAGCCAGATAGACTCGTTCTCAAGCCAACCCCTCGGGAAAATACGGCTCCGGCCGATCTCTTCCGATTCGCCAGAGAGATCAGCATTGACCTTATACATTTTTAACTTGCTATCAAACAGGTCGCTTTTCCGTATTTGACTGTATAATTTCTGGGCATTCCCATGACTTTTTTCAACACGCAGCGCGTGAACATACCCTTCTAAAAACAAAGGCAGAATATGTTTCTTGAATTTTAAAGGCCTGATATATATCGGTCCATCTTCTCCATGTTTTTCGAGCGATTCATACTTCACAACCTCATGATAAAAATAAGTCGCAAGAAATCCTTTGTTGTCTCTAGCGGATTCAATGCCTTTATCTGTTCGTGATATCACTAAATCAAGAAAATACTTAATTTCAGAAATTGGAATACTCGTTTCATTTCCGTAAATCCCATGACGCACATATTGGCGATAATGCTCTTTAAGGTCATTGGATTTCTCCCAATAAACCTGGGCGTTCGATTCCAACGATAATACATGAGTCAACCCGGAGATAAAGTTGGCTAATTCTTCGAAGACCAAGATTTGCTGAGCATCTTTTAACCCAAGTTTTGAAAGAGACTCCATCAAAAACAAACTTATGCGTTTCAATTCAAAAGTTTCCGAAATCGATGACCCCAAAAGCCCCGGCAAACCGTTGAGCGCGTCATACCAATTCGGCTTATCGGCCTCCATCTCAATACCGATGCCGCTTGGATCTAAAGTGGCAACTTTATTCGCGATCAGGCAAAGAAGTTTACAAATCAGATGCGTCGAATAAACATCTCCTTTACCGCCTTTTATCCTTAATACATTTCCGTCAGCTGAGGAGTCATTCGCCACCGATCCGTATTGACGTACTCCACGACCCGTCAAAATATAGCGACGATCCCGCGGAAGCACATAATGACTATTATGGTAGAAACAAAAATCTTTCCTCTTTAATAGCAGATCCTCAAGAGTTTCCGGATAGACCGACAGATAGCTCTCGATCAAATCCAGATTATATGTCCAGTGATCCGACCAGAACCCTTCCCCATGATCTGCAAGCTCCTGTTTACAGCATGCTTCCAAAACTCTTCCAAGAAACGTTTTTGATGAAACATTTAAGCCAATCCTCTCTTGCATAATAAATTTCAAGAGTTCTCCCGGCGCAAAACCCTTCTGGACAAAATCCTTGATTTGATCACGATCCTTTATAGCAACACACTCGGAAAGAACGCGGCTGAATTTTTTCTTATCACGAACGGAAAAGGTTGCTCCTTTGACAACTAAAGGATTATATCCGTCCGCCTGGCTCAAGTTGAGAAAATTCACCAGATGGCTATTCTTCACATGCGAATTAAACCATACATCATTACGCCTGTTCTGGTTCACATCACGGTAATTTCCGTTCCCCTGCGAATAAAATGTCGGTGAGACATAAAAGTAATTATAATCCCGCTCAAGATCCCCGTGCTTACGACTGTAAACATTAAACGCGACATGACCATCGCCCGTCTTTAATGATATAGGAAGCCCGCCGCGCAAAATATTATCAAGGAAGGTCTGAGATGAAAAAAGATCAAACTCGGACGAAGAACTTTTTGTTAAGGCGAAATTCTTAACGCCGTCAACAATTTCTTTGTTCTTGGCAGCTTTCTTATCAATAAATTGTTTCTTTGTTACCTGAAGCACAATTTTGCCCAACTGCGCCTCATCATGGGCATAGCCAAACAAGGAAACTATTTGCTTTTCGATCTTGGTTTTTAGTTTAAACCGTGCATGACTCATTGCCGAAGCCGTACGATTACTGGTCTGCTGTTGCCTGGGAATCTTGAAACCCTTCTGCGCGAATCGTGTCGGCGCAAGAAAATCCAGGGCCGCGCCGAATACACAAGACGCTTCCACAACCGGATCAAGCAATCCCTTTTCTTCTGCCGAAGGGTCAAAGCTGAAAAAGAAATTCCCCTCCTTAATATGCGTTACTTCGGGCTTATCGGACACTTCAACATTCAGCTGATAGTAAGGCGCTTTCTTTTTTAAATTCCTTACCTTAACCCACGCCTCAACTGTACGTGATATAGCTTTATTGAGACCATCCGTAAGGCCATAAGGCACGATGGCCGGCAGTCCGTCGATCATTTCAATATCATAATCCTTCTTGCCCGTATTCTTGATAGTAACGCGGCGCACTAAAGCCGCGTAAGGCTCCTCAGGAAGAGTGAAATAGTTCACTTCAGCCATTAGCCCCAAATTATTATTTATTTCCTGGAGAGTCAGGTCATGGGCCGACATCGATAACGTTTGTTTCTTTTTGAAATCTGTTCCTTCTAAATAATTCTGAAAAGGTTCCCAATAAACCGTCTTTGACCCAGTCGTCGCTTTTATGAATGTCCTAAACCCTTGAGTTGAGACCAAACGGTAGGACTTGTTAGCCGGCTGAAATTCCATGATCGCTTTATCTTTCGACTCGACGCCAAAACTCGCAATACATTGCCCCCGGTTAACATAAAAAACCCACATCGGGATTCCCCAGACTCCCGCAATACCTGGAAAGAAATTACAGAACGACTTGCTTTCGTTATAATTCTCTATAACAAAATGCCCGTTCTCATTAAGCTTATAATTTGCTTGAGGTGATATTTTTTTTATGCTCATTTGTCACGATCCTTTTCCAATAGGTCTATTTACCCATCCCTAATAAGGATTCTTGGCCTTGCGAAACAGATTGTAATACCCCGATAATTTCATCCAGAGATAATCTTTACGATTATCCTTATCACTAAAGCGGATACGGTTTAATTCAAATACATCTTTGTTGAACCGGTCATACCCCCGATTGGTCGCGCAGGCAGATTTATAACCCGCCCGCTTAACGATTTCTTTGATCTCCTCACTAAACCCGCCGATCGGATAAGCAAAATGGTCGACTGTTATTCCAAGATTTTGTTCTAAAATGTTTTTACTCATTTCAATTTCCTGGCGCTGCACTTCGACAAAGGCGTCAGGTAAATACAACTCTATGCGCGTATGGCTGCCAATATCAATACCGGAAGCGATCATCTCTTTGATTTGCTCCCAGGTTAAACGCCCTTTCGTTCCAACTTTATCCGATGGGACGAAAATAGTAGCCGGAAAACCGTATTCCTTAAGAACCTTAAAAGCCTGGGTATAGTTGTTCTCATAACCGTCATCAAAGGTGATCACCGCAGTCTTCCGAGGTAAAGATCTCCCCTCTTCAACAGCCTCGACAAGTTCGCCTAAAGGGATAACATCATAATTATGCTCCTTCAAATAGGCCATCTGCCACTCGAAATTCTCCGGGCTTACCCAATTCGTCTGCGGATGTTCCGTATAAGTCACCTGATGATACATTATGATCGGCACCACATAACGGCCCGGCAACCAAAGCGAAAACACCATCACGGCAATTGTCAAAAGAACGATACTAACTATGAAGAATTTCTTTAAATAACGCACAACGTGTTTCCTTAAACTCAAAATAGAAAACCGGCATTCATTAAAACTGCGAGAGAGCTCTTTTAACAAACTCACTAACGAGTTTATTATCAGCCCTGCCTTGCACCTTCCCGGTTATGATCTTCATCACCTTACCCATGTCTTTCATCGAATCAGCCTGAACCTCCTCGATCGCCTCAATAACAAATTTCTCTATTTCCTGTTCAGACATCTCCTTAGGAAGATAGCTTTTTAATATGGCCAATTCGGCAAATTCCTTTCCGGCTAAATCCTGCCGCCCGCCTTTCTCATACTGAAGTATAGAATCCTGTCTCTGCTTGGCCTGCTTCTTAATGACAGCAATAACTTCTTCATCCTTAAGGTTCTCCGCCCTTTTTTCAATAAGGACATTCTTCATCTGAGCCCTCAAAAAACTTAAAGTTGAGGATTTCACCGTATCCCTATCCTTCATTGCCTTTATATAATCTTTACCAATTTGATCCTCTAACATTTCTCCTCCTTCAATGAGTACATGATCTATGGAACATTAGTGAACATAAATCATTGTACGAATTGAACCCCGCCTTTTGGCAAAGCATTCTTTGTTAAATCCGTTTGCCCAAAAAGCGGGGTAAATTCCAACATTCAACTTAACTTCACTTACATTCGTTAAATTGAGTTGTCATTTATACTAATGGTTTTATGGCGGGATTTCAATCCTTTTATGATCTCAATTTGGCTTTTTCGTACCTGGAAATGCTCCGCGAGAAGGGCAATCAGCGCCTTGTTCGCCTTCCCGTCAACGGCAGGGGCATTGGTATAAACCTTCCATGCGTCGCCCTCCCACATGTCCCTTTTTTGCTTTATGGCGTTTTTCTTTGCTCCCGGGATAACTTTTACCTCTATTCTCATTTAAGGCAAGACCATATCAAGATGGTTTATTTTTAGCCATCGCCGGTACCATTGAAAGTCCGGGATAACTTTTTCCACTCGCCTCCAGAACCGCTTTGAGTGGCTGGGAATAGTCAAATGGCAAAGCTCATGGACCACCACATAATCGACCACTTTAAGGGGTGAGAGAATAATCTGCCAGTTGAGATGAATAGTCTGCGTATTGTAATCACAGCAGCCCCATAACCGTTTTTGCGTACGGATAGCAATTTTCTTCGGCTCTACCCCCATAAGACGCGAATAATGAAAGACCCTTCCGCCTAAAATTTCCTTTGCTTGCGCCCGATACCACTGAAGCATTTTACTTCTTACCTGAGACTGGCCTCCCTCAAGAGATAATCCTTCCGGAACAGTGATAGACCATCCTTTAAGGACATCAAAAGTAATGCGGCTTCGCTTGATATCCGACTTGAGAACATTTACTTTATATTTCTTCCCCAAAAATAAAAATTCATGCCCATGAGCGAATTCTCTTTGGTCTAGGATATCCTTATTTTTCTGAGCCTCTCTAACCTTCGCTAAGATCCATCGCGCCTTTTCATGAATAAAACTGTGGATATCTTTCTCCCTCATAGTAAAAGGCGAAGCGATGCTTACTTGCGCATGCTCATCGACCGTGATCGTCAATGTTCTGCGTCCCAAAGAACGCGCTAATACAAAAGGAATATTTCCTTCTTTGGTTTTTAAAGAGTGGGCGGCCTTAACAATGTGTTTTGGACGACGGATTCTTCTCATAAACTTTAATCAGAAAATTTATATAACAAATACTATCGTAATATAGGGAATTAAAAGAGATGGCAGGTATGCTCGTCAAGGTTTTTCAATTCACGCGCAAAAAAATTTTCCGGCAGTCCACAATTTTTTTATGGACTATCAAAAAACGTCACATCAATTTCAACTTTTCGATTGGCTTGCTCGATAACAGGATTCAAAGAATCGTCGACATCTAAACGTTTATACTGTTCTTCATTCACCCGAACCATCTGGCCTTCCTTGACAAAATATCCATTGTTGCCAAGCTGCAGTTTCTGGTCGTCGATCTTAGCAAGAGCAGCTGCCCGGGCCGCGCGCTCTTTATTCCTTAAAAGCCTCATCTCATTCTTGATAGACTGCAACTTAAGGCGATATTCCGCCATGGACATCTCAACATTGGCAACAGCAGCAACACTCTCTTGGCGTGCCATCTGCGCCTGGACCTGGGCCTGAAGCAGAGCAATTTCATTGTTAAGTTCAGTATTGCGTTCGTTAGATTCCGTCAGCATCTCTTCAGTTCTGTTTAAAAGCGCTCCCGTCGCCTCGAGCTCTTTAGAAAATAACGCAAGAGCGGCCTTGTCTTGTGCAATAATTTCATTGGCAATATTCAATTTCTCTGTTTTGGCAACTAAGCTTGCCTCACTGGTCCGATAAAGACGCATATAATTCTGGGTTAACGTTGTTTGCTGCGCTGAGGCCGTAAACATTTTTTGATTCGCTCTAATAACATCCCGATATATGATACTGGTCGAGTAAATAATATGTTCCATCAAAGCAACCAAGGCAATGCATACAAGAAAACCGATTGTTGTTGTTATGCGTCGCCTCGCAAGAAACCGGTTTACCCCTTTTTGAACTCTCTGGCGCATCCGCGCAAGCACCTGCTCATTCGCATCTAAGAATTTAATACCACAGAAGTATTTATCGCGGGAAAATCTTTTCTTCTTATTCCAGACCAAACGACCAACCCGTGGAACATAATTCTTTTCTCCCAAGTTTGAATCAAAGGACAGAATACAGTCTTCCTTAGGATCAAATTTAACATCCGTTTCCATAAGCATTCCGGTCGCACTAATATTACGAATCCTGGCATGCCCCTCACGTTGCTTATATTTGATCTGCCAAGAAAGGTGTTCATTCTCCTTAATGCGCAAATCTTTCCGTTCATCTTTTAGGAGCACATGAGCACGATCAAGCATCATATTTTTTTTATCTCCATTTAATGTTTTAATTTAAAGTATTGATATTTATGGTTTGATTATAACGGATTATTTAACACGCACACAATAAACACATTTTCATTATTATTAAATATCAGTATATATATAATAAAGCGTAAAAACAAGAGAATTTCAAACTGAAGCGTGGGAATGAAGCGAAAGCTGTTAATTCTCTAATATTTAGAACATCTGGTCCTAATTTTATTCAAAGATCGGGATCATATCAAAAATACTCTCAATGATCGCCTCTTCAGGGCTCATTTCCATTTCCTGAGGCGCTTCTCCCTCGCTGCTTCCCGAAGATTGTCCAGGGCCTCCACCACCTTCCGATGGCGCATCCTCAGATTTCTCATCATCGAGATCGAGAGCTTTAAAAATGACTTTTTTTAGCTCTTCCTTGCCCATGTCTCGAATAATTTCCTTGCCCAGGTCCTCAACATCAGGATACATTCGAAAATCCGCTAACTTGCCGTTATAGGTCCTAAGAGGAATATGGATCCGCTGCTGTTCATCCAAGAAATATTTTAATTCTTCTGAAACAGCAACCATACTGGCAGACAACTCGGAAAGTATATAGAGATCCGCAGCCAGATTAAGATTCTGATCAAAATCCAGCTTACCGCTAGCAAGCACCAAAAACCCATCGGCATTGACTTGCGCCCTATTAATGAACACAACACCTTCATGGATCTTTATATCCGTTTCCACTTTTTCAAGAATCGTATCCTCAGCTTCCAATTTTTCCTTATATTTTTCGAGTAAATTTTTTTCGATCTTGCCGGCCGCATTTGGAATAAACGAAATCTTGCTTAAAACAAGCTTTAGTATGTTGATATCCAGTATCCGGCCATTTTTGACCTCAAAAACCCCCTCACCCACAAGAGAAGACTCCAGAGCTTTCCCGTCTATCCCACGACCACTGAACTTGCACTTGGCGTGCAATTGCCCCTCAAGTTTTACCGGAAGGTTCAGCTGTCCTGCAAGTTCACTTAACTGAGCATTTGTCAATTTTAAATCTGCCAAGAATTTCTGCTCTGCTAAATATTCGATAAGCCGTCCCGACATTCTCATTTCACCGGAAGCCAAGGGCATCTTAATCTCTGCAATCTCCGCATCAGATTCTGTCATCGAGAACTGCATATCTAAATTCTCAATGGGTATGGGAGAATTTTCAAATTGCGCCGTAACATCTGTCAGACGTCCATCCGAGGAAAGAACCAGCAACCCCTCTTCGCTTAAGATCATTTGATGAACATCAATCCCTAATTTACCGTCAATTCTATCTTTAAGACCAGCGTCCTTCAGTGACGGTATTCCCTCATAGACACGGTCTAAGGAAAGGTTTGAGAAATTCGTTTGCATTTTTAGATCGTCGATCCGTATCTGTTGATTTAGCATATTGATCTGCGCTAAACCATTAAGGCTAATATTTTTTCGGTCACTGAACAATGAAGCCTTAAGCTGAAACGGAAATGGCGCATCCACTGAAAGATTTGAGATCTGAAATTCAATTTCGGTTATAGGAATCATTGTGGATGGTTCCGTCATGTGATCTGTAAAAATAAAGGCCCCATCCGTTATCCGGATTGATCTGATCAGCATTTCTTTAAAATTGAAATCCTTCGATTTTTTCTTTGTTGCCTTTTCAGAAGCATCTCCCGTCTGAGAGGTAGCAGCCTTTCCGGCAACCGGCAAATCATCGTTCTCTTTTTGGGCAAATTTCTGAAAATTGATCTCACCCTTATTATTGCGGATAAGATTAACTTTCAGGGAATTAAATTCGATCTTTGAGGCCAAAACTTGGCGTTTTAATAAAAAAGGCAGGACATCAACATCCAAATGTGAAGAATCAATATAAAGCATCGGCTCCGTTGAGAAATCGGGAAGGTCCATAACGGTCAAACCGCTAATATGTAACGTTATCCCTTGATTGACAGAGAAATTAAAAGAGACATGTCGCATGCGCACATCGCGTTTAATTGATTTGCTGATCTGTTCTGTGATCTGCGCCTTAAAGCGATTGAGATCTACAGTTTTGAGAAAAACAAATATCCCGACAAAAAGAAAAACCGTAATGATTAATGTCGATGTGACAATGATTTTAATGATGCGCATCGTGATCCTCAGGGGGTTGAACTATTAGCAAATCTAACTTGAAGGCCCCGTGTAAACTATTATAATATCTGGCCTGTTGTTTTGAATAGAATAACCGTGCCGGGAATGAGTCGTTGTTGATATTTTTATCTACAGTTTTTGCTCTAGTCTGGAAAGTTACCACTTTCCGGATTGCTAGAAAATTTTTCCCAAAAAAATATGAGTACCGCCATTCTAATGGCGGTACGAATTTTCTTGCAAACGGTTTAAGGTCTCTTCAACAATGGTATTACGTGTTTTCTTTTCCTGCAATTGTAAAACAACGCTATGATTGCCCCCGCGCTGCAAACCCTCACGCATTTTCGTCTCTGTTTTTTTCAGGTAGGCTGCCGTTTTTTTGTATCCAGGTTTCATTTGTTTGATCTGGAGAAATAGAGTTTTTGCCTCTTGATAAGAACCTTTGCGGTACAATTTTACCGCCCTGGCATATAACTCCCGGAATTGTTTTTCGTATTCCCTTTGAACTTTCCGACGCTGCCCCTTTAATTCTTCGCGTCGCTTTTGAACATGCTTTTCCCAATCAATGGACCTCTCATTTTCCATTCTTGGTTCTTCATATCGAGGCTTCATGACTTCCTGTGATACGGGCTTTCGAAAACTACGCTCCACCTCTAACAAGGCGCGCTGAATAACCTCGCGCCTCTGCCCGGAGACATAAGGTTCTCGGTCTTTGGATGAATACGCGCCTTCTTTAGACATGCCCTGTTTCCCCTGAAACCTGTCTTTTTTTTGATCCACCCACAATTGTGGATTTTCGCCGATATCCCTATCGATACGCCCAAGATAATCCAGCGTCGCCTTATATCCCGGGGAAAGAGACTCCACTTCAATAAATTTCAACTTTGCGCGAATAAACTCTTTTGCCTTATACAAAACAAGTGCTTCCCGGTATTTTGCTTCTGCCTCCCTCGAAAGTTTTTCCTGTCGATTTTGTGAGGTTCTCTCCACAAATTTATTCCCGTTCTTCTCAAGCGCATAAAAACCGGGTTCCTCCGCATACCTTCCTTGACTCCGCGCAGTTACTTTTTGCATGGCAAGTTCTTCATCCCTGATATCTTCATCAAGCCGAAGAAGATACTTAGCCGTCGATCTATAACCGGGCAATGTTTTTTCAACATCGATAAATGCGATCTTGGCTTTTTCAAACTCTCGGGCTTTGTAATATTTAAGCGCCTTACGATATAATGATTTCGCTTTCTTCTGAGCTCTTTTCTGATGTTCCCGCTCAATTTGTTCCATTGAATCCTTCAGCTTATTCTTTTCTTCGCGACGGGCCAACGTTTCTTTCTTTAATTCTTTAATCCGCTTTTGTTCTTCGGTCTTACGTAATTGCCGCTGTCGTGTATCTTTTTTCTGCCGCGCTAATTTCTCTTGCCATCTTTGGCGCCCTAAGATCTCTTCTTCACTTTCCTGTCGAAGCCGTCTGTTTTTTCTTATCTCTGAATCTGCTCTAGCGAGGTATTTCCCTGTTGACTTGTAGCCCGGCCACATTGCATCAACTTCTTCAAGAGTTTCCTTAGCCTGCGCAAACCATCCGGCTTTGTAATACCGCAGAGCCTCTTCGTAAACTGAGTCCGCTTGCCGCGCCAATCGTTTTTGATGTTCCTTCTCGATTTCTCGAATCGTTTTTTCCCATTTCGCACGTTCGCTTTCGCGAAGCAACGCTTCTTCTCGTAACCTCAGAAGCCTTCTTTCTTCTTCAGTCGCCCGCAATCGCTCAAGACGGTCTTCCTCACGCTGTTGCGCTAAGCGCTGTTCCCTGATCTGACGTTCAAAAGCAATCTGCTGTTGTTTCTGGCGGGATTTCTCAGCCTTTTGAATATCCCGATCAATATGCTTTAAGTATTTTTGTGTTGATCTATAGCCGGAAAGAATCTGTTCAACTTCAAGAAATTTATCTTTTGCCTGCCCATAATTCCCGCGCTTATATAATGACATTGCAAACTGATAAACAGCTTCCGCCTGAGCTTCTTTTCTCTGAAATTCTTTGCTCCGCGCAGCCTTACGCTCTCGCTCTTGACTCCTCTCTGCTTGCCTGCTTGCTAAAGCTTCCCTGTTACTGCGTTGTTGCGAAGCCTCTCTTTCCATCCGCCGGCGCTTCTGTTCTTCCTTGTGTATATCATCATCAATACCTGACAAATATTTCGCAGTCAACTTATATCCAGGAAGGATTTGCTCAACTTCCATGAAATCCGATCTCGCTGCTTCCCATCGCTTTGCGTTATAAGAACGCAGGGCTTCCTGATAAACAAATTCAGCTTCTTCCTCCAATTTCTTTTGACGCTCACGCTCATTTTCCTGAATAATACGTTCCCACTCTTCCCGTTGTTTTTCTCGCGCAGAAGCCTTTTTCTTAAACTCCTCAAGACGGTTTCGTTCCTCAACAGCGCGTAATTCTTGCTCCTCTTCCCATTTTTTCTGTTCGAACAATTTCTTGTCGCGCAGTTTACGCTGGAAAATCCTCTGCCGCTCCTGCTCCCGTTGCTGGCGTTCTTCCTCAATGTCCTGATCGATCCTGGCAAGATATTTTTCGCTCGACTTATAATCAGGAAATATTCTTCGAACTTCGAGAAAATCCTCTTTCGCCTGTTCAAACTGGCGCTTCTTATAATATTTAACCGCTTCATGATAAATGAACCGTGCCTGTTCTTTCAGTTTTTTCTGCCGCTCTTTTTCGCTTTCCTCAAGAACTCTTAACCATTCGTGGCGCTCTTTCCGCCGACCTGCAACTTCTCTTTTGAATTGATCAAGCCGCGCCTTCTCCTTTGCCTCTCGCAATTCGTCAAGACGCTTTTCTTCGCGCATCCTAGCTAACTCTTCGTCTCTTTTTTGCTGCTCTAATTCGCGTGCGCGTCTCTCCTGACGCAGTCGAGCATCTTCCTGCACATCACGGTCGATTCGAGCCAGATATTTCTCTGTTGATTTATAGTTAGGGACGATTAGCTGCGCTTCCTCAAAACGGCTTTTCGCTAATTCAAACCGGCGCTTCTTGAAATAATGCTCCGCCTCTTGATATACAGCGTCAACCTGTTCTATTAATTTTTTCTTAAGTTCCCGTTCGCTTTCCTGAAGAATATGCTTCCATTCTTTTTTTTCCTTTTTTCGCGCTAAAATTTCCCTTTTGCGTCTCTCCTCTACCAACCGCTCCTCCTCATCCCGGATATCCCTGTTGATCCTGGAAGAATATTTCGCAGTATCCTTATAACCAGGAAGAATGCTGTTAACCTCTTCAAAATAATCCTTTGCCAGTTTAAATTCTCTCGATTTGTAATAGCCAATAGCCTCTTGATAGAGCGGGTCAACCTGTTCAGCTAGTTTATTTTCCAACTCGATGCGGCTCTCCTCAAGAATGCGCTCCCACTCCGCCCGTTCTTCACGACGGGCAACGGCATTTTTTTTAAAACTTTTTCCGCTTAAATTTTGCTGCGCCTGCCTGATCTTATGGGTAAGAATAGTCAGATAATTCCGTGAGGCTTTGTGGTCAGGAGTAATTGTTTCGATTCTCTCAAACATTTTCTTCGACGCCACATACTTCTCTTTTTTAAACAGGAAAACTGCCGTGTCATAAAACTTATCAATATTGTTATTGCTGAGCTCTCCCTCACTTTCGGTGAAGAGCAGATTCTCATCAACGGGGTCAATTGTATTTTTCAGGTCTTGATGATCTTCAACATATTTCGCAGGACTTTCCAAGACCTCCAGCGCCTTTTCCCAAAGCTCTTGAGCTTCTTCAAATCGCCCTTGTTCAAAGAGCTCGACCGCCTGCTCATTATAGGCATTGACCTGTTTTTCACTTTGCGGATCTTGATTAGATGGGGATTCTTGATCGGATAAAAAAGGCAAAAAAGCGGCAGAGTCAGGAGCCATGAACATCACCGAAAACAGAAATAAAAACACAATTGTAAGAGTTTTTTTCTTCATATGCATAGAAAAACGTCTAATATTAATCGTGATATGCCGAGTAATATTAATATTATATAAGTTCAACATATTGTAACATATACAATTAGATAGCTTCCAGCATTTTCTCGGATTTTTTACAGTAATGGCTTCCTCTGAATGTTTTAAGGCATACAGCAAAGAAGACCTGTCTGCCGGCAGGCAGGTACGACGTATGTTTTTCCTTAATTTTGTTTAGAGGGAAACATTACGTACTTGCTTCATCTAAATTATTTTGGAAAACAAGTACGAACGAAGTGAGGAGTTTTCTTGTAGTTTTTTTGAATGAAACACACGGCAGGAAAGTCGATTCTTAATGTCACTCAAAAACGGGGATTATCTCTAAATGGGCATATTTGCCACAGATTGTTGTTAGGACATTCCATTAGTTATTGATTTTAAATGTGTTAGATAGAAAATTAGGGATCTTTCTTGAACCTGTTTAGGTAACACCCTTAATTCCCTTTATCTAACTTATTTATTAGCAGCATCTACATGAATAGTTAATAACAATTTATGGCAAATATGCCATAAATGACATTCCTGAAATATTCTTAATGGAGGGTTTTTTCGGAAAAGACGTCGGCCGTGAAGATCTCAATCTTTGTTTTCGGATCTTTCCACGCATCTGCAGGAAGGTGAGCTTTTTGAGAACACAACTGGGATAAGAATTCTTCCTTTGACCATCCGGTATCAGTAGCGACTTGAGGTAAAAACAGGCCTTGATGCCAGGATCCTTGGCTTACTATAACCCCGTGCGTTCCCAATTCGATTTCGCCAACATTTTTAATAACCCTCGGCTTGGAAAGAACCGATATTTCTATATCAATATCGTTGAGCTCTTCTGATTTTACCGGCTGAAAACGAGGATCTTGTGACGCGGCAGAAATAGCCATATCACGCACCGTCAGGTATAGGGGCTTTCTTCCAATGACATTACCGATACATCCACGTAGATAACTTTTATTATGAATCGTTACAAACGCCCCTTCTTCTTCCAGCAAACGCGCATCAGCTTCTTTGACATCCAATTTTTTTCCTGTTGTAACATATTCTTCAACTGTTTTCCGCGCGATATCAATGAGCTTCTTTTTCTGTTCAAGCGTGAGAGATCCTACCCCCTTAATATTACCCTTATCTGCAGTGGGATCTTTTGCCTTGTCATCATTTCCGTAAACAACGATCGACGTATACCCAACAACACGGTCGCGATCACCGCTGACATCTCCTGAATTCGCATAGCGCAGAACATCCACCTCATTCAACTCTTTTTGCCTGGCATACAATAAAGCCGCCGTAACAGGCGCGAACCCGCACATTTCCATTGTGCGCAGCTGACATTCTTTCCAAAGCTGTTCGATCTTAAGATTCTTCACGGCATCGATCGTTCGCATGTCCATCTTACGCGCAGAAGCATCGTCATGATAATGCGATAGATCTGTGCTCACAACAATTAATACGTCTTGACGTGTACCGATAATGTCATGCAATGTTGCGGCAAAATCTTCCAAAAGCTGAAAACTCGGCTGCCCCATAATGATCGGAACGATCTTAAAATCTTGAAATGTCTTCTGTATAAACGGAATTTCAACTTCAAGCGAGTGTTCCAATTCAAAAGCCCGGGGTTCGAAATAAAAATTCTCATTAGCCGAGGTGAGTTTCTTCGCAAACTCATCATCAACCTCGGCAGTGCCCAGCGGCGTTTGAAAACCTCCTTCCTCCCAAACGGAGATCCCTTCAAATCCAACATGATGGCTTGGAGCCAAGATAAGAATCGTTTTGTATTTCTTCCGGCTAGCGGCTTTAAATCCATAGGCAGCTACCCCGCCGGAATAGACATACCCGGCATGAGGAGCAATGAGAATATCAATATCTTTATCGGAAGGGGTAACGGAGGCTTCAGAGAAGAACTTCTCGATGTTAGCCGATAACCGCCTTGGGTTGGCATCATAAAATTGCCCGCTAACATTGGGCTGCTTGATCTTGGAACCACCGAAGGCGAGTGAAGACATAGCGCTTAAAAAGAATATGGTGACGGTTAATAATCTGATGTTCGCAAAAAACGCTTTAGCTTTGTATTTGATCAGATACACGTCGTATACCATAGAAACGATAAAAACTATCCCTACCCATTAATTTAACAGATAACGATCCGCACTGAAAAGGCTCGTACGATCTTCTTTCCGTATTAAATAATCTATCACAAAAAGTGCTATAGTGTCAAATATATTGACCATATCATTGGGTAGGAGGCGGAATTACTTCCGTTGTCCTCCCACACCACCGCGCGTACGGTTCCGTACACGGCGGTTCCTGTCATTTCTGCTATGTAGACATCAATGCCTGTTATCTAATTATGCGCCCAACTTTACCTCGCGGATTCCGTCCGCTACTTCCAGTTTCAAGGCCCTCTTTCGAGGCATTTGCCTAAGGACAACCAGAAAATCAGTCAAGCTTCATTGACAAGTTCAGGCCTTCCTCTAATCTTTCAACCAAAGTACTATACCGTCTGCTGACTTCTGTCCACACATCCGCTCACCTCTCAATGGGCGTAGCCGTTAAGGCATATGAACAGACCTCCCCGGGTAACGCGCGCTCACCTTCACGCTTATGCCTGCCGCATATACATCCATGCTTTCCGTACAGATATCGGACTTTGAAGATATTAGCCTTCTCATCCAGCATAACCGCCTCCTACGCGATTCTTGTTCGTCAGGCCAGCGTTTTGCCCGCGGCTTCCTTCAGATTCAACCTCA
>JAGLQN010000007.1 GCA_023136835.1 Candidatus Omnitrophota bacterium
TCTTACGTTTCAATCACAGATATTGTAGCGAGGGGCTATTCAAGTTGTTTTATTGGATATGTTGGGTTTTTCGATGGAGCCAGGTTTAGTGGACTCTGAGGGTAATGATCTTTTCGTTATCTCGCAGTTCGATCTTATTGAGATTAATGCTGGTGATCTTCTTGCCGTTGATGATCTCGCCGACTTCATAGATCTCATCATTAATCAAGGCGACCCGTTTTCCGTCGATAAGGGAAGTTCCGCTGAGGACGAATTCCCCGGGCTTAAAAGTCCGTCTTTTTGGAGCTTTTCTGACGATGCGAGTTCGGGCGGAAGTGCTGTTTTTCTTGACTGAACGGAGAAAATCCTGAACCGGTTCGAAACGTGAGATAAAAAAGAAACTTCCTGAAAGTATGATAAGGCATACAGCGACCGTCGCAGAGGTTTTGAGCCATTTTTTGGCTGACCGGAGGGTTGAGGTTTTCTTGCCAGTTCCCTTTGTCTTTTGGCCTTTCTCAGGAGCCGAAGCATTTTGCTGGTCTTGGCGTTTCTTGTATAGTTTTTCATAAACGTTTGAAGTACTTTCATCAGCTGGTTTTTCTTCCTGTTTTTTCTCCGGCGGCTTTTTTTTCTTCTTAAAGCTTAATTGGGTTTTCTTAAGGGCGTCATTGATAATGCTCATTGATGGACAACCTCCTTAACGCATTCATGGATAATGTGTTCGTCGATTTCATTTGTCTCCAAGATATATCCTGCAAGTAAAGCCCTGTCGCAGAGGATGTTCACCATTCTCGGCGTTCCGCCGGAATTCTTGAAAATAGTATCGATCGCTTTATCGGTGAAGAATAATTGGTGGTTCGAGTCCCTGGTTGCATTTGCAATCTTTAGCCGATGCTCGATATATGCGGCTAGTTCGTGATGCTCCAAGGGTAAAATATGATAACGGACGACTACCCTTTGATTTAACTGACGCAACTCATTAAGCTTCAGTTTGTCGCAGAGTTCCGGCTGGCCGACTAAAATGATCTGGAGAAGTTTTTCTTTTTCTGTTTCGATATTTGAAAGCAAACGGACATGCTCTAATTGTTTGATCGTTAAGTTTTGTGCTTCATCGATAATGAGGACCACATTGTTTCCCCGGCTGGTTTCTTCAAGAAGGAAGTTATTGAGGGCCTCGATCAGCTCGAGCCTGTTCTTGAGGTTTCCGAGGATTCCCAGGTCTTTGACAATAAGTTTTAAAAGCTGGATCTCGGAAAAATTCGGATTCAGGATAAGAGCTGTTTTGGTGTCTTCGCCCAACTGGTTGAGAAGAGTCCGGCAGAGAGTGGTTTTGCCTGTTCCGATCTCTCCCGTAACGACTAATATGCCTTTTCGCTGATGGATGCCGTAAACAAGATGGGAGAAGGCTTCCTTATGATGAAGACTCGAAAAATAGAAATCGGGATCCGCAGTCATGTTGAAAGGATTTTCTTTGAGATTGTAGAACTTCTTATACATGTTAGAAATTATAGCATGTTATGAGATTTTGGTCTACCTTGTTAAGCAGATTTACAAAGGACATGGGAATTGACTATTCTGCTGTTTATTTTTAAGGGTGGATGACAGGTGATTTAACTAATATTAATATTGAACGGAAAAGAAGGTTTATCTCTTTGACTCGCAAAAAAATGATTGTTACTCAAAAAGATTATGGTATAATGCACACGAATACCACAGGGGATAATCGTCAAGGATTTGTCGCTTTACTATAGTGAAAGGTATATTTTGGTGGAATACAAAATAGATGAAAGGCGAAGTTTTCACCGGTTTAACCGTGCTCAGCCTGTCCGGTTTCAGCTTAAGGACCCTAGTCAGTTTGGCGGTTCTTTATCTTGTGATCTTAGTCAGGGAGGGGCACGTATTCACTTGAGCGATTTTATACCCGTAAATACCGAGTTGACCCTTCAGATACAATTGGCCGATCAAAGTATAGTCGAATGCCCATGCCGAGTGGCTTGGGTTGAAAAGAACCGGTTTAGTGACCGTTATCAGGCTGGTTTGGAATTTGTGCAGGCGGATTCTATAATGGATTCTCAAAGTAAAATCCACGGATTTCTATCACGCCAAAAGTAAATCGAAATATTCATTGAATAGTTGGTGAAAGGAGTAATACAGGATTATGGCAGACAAAAAAGAAATGGCAGAAGCAGCAAAAAACTGCGCAGGATGTAAAAAATCAATCTCAAGAGCCAAACGGTATTATCGAAACGGCGCTTTCTATTGCAATAAGAATTGTTATCAGAAGAAAATAGCTGATTTAGCCGCTAAAGCTGCAGAGGCTGCAGAAGCCGCAAAAGGCGGCGAATAAGGAGGTAACATGATTTCTTCAAGACTAATAGACGAGCGGAGGAAAGACCCGCGGTTAGAAAATAACATTCCTGTCAAAATTTGCCAGGAGGGCGGTGATCTTGTTACGGAAACTCAGAACGTCAGCCGTTCGGGCGCTTATTGTTGTGTGAATCGGAATATTGAGCCCATGACGAAATTAAAAATACACCTTCTTCTTTCTTTTCCGAAAGGCACAAAGAGTGTTACAAAGAAAATTTCCTGTGAAGGGATTGTTGTCCGGTCACAACCCGCGCCTGATGACGGGAAATATCACATTGCCGTATTTTTCAGTGATATTACGAAACGCGATGCCGAATGCATTACGGATTATGTTGATACGTACTGGAAAAAAGAGGAAACGGTTTAATAAAGGTTCATTGTTGTTAGTTTAAGGAAAATGGTAATATGGAAAACGCGATCAGTATCAGTGTCTCGCCCTTGCAAGCGCTGTTTGCTTTAGCATTTCAAATCTGGATTGTTGTTTTTCCCATTATTTTGATCCGTAAATTAAATTATTTGACTGCCCTAATCGCCTCGCAGAGATATGGCGAGGACGAAGCAGACGATTCCGGGTCACTCTAGGTTGGAACCTTCTCGATTGATTAAAAGCTCCCGCATTTCCTTGCTTTCGAAAACACATATTCCCGGACATCCGGTCGCGGTATTATACGAGGATGACCATTACGTTGTTTTCGATAAGCCGTCGGGACTTTTAGTGATCCCAACGCCAAAGAAGGAACAAAGGACACTCGTCAATATTGCCAACCAACAATATTCACAGCATGAAAAAACCTGGAAACTGCATCCTTGCCATCGGATCGATAAGGAGACTTCGGGGGCCATCATTTTCGCGAAGGGCAAATATTCCCAGAGGCTCATGATGGATCTTTTCAAGGAGCGGGCGGTTACAAAAAAATATATCGCTTTTGCGCATGGAAAATTACCGAAGGACCGCGGCGAGTTTCGAAAGCCGATCAAAAAGGCTTCCCAAAAGAAATCCGGAAAAAAGCAGGCGGGTATTCAGGCCATAACGTGTTACAAGGTTCTTAAGACAAAAAAACAGTTTAGCGTTGTTGAAGTCCAGCCGGTAACCGGCCGGACCAATCAAATACGCATTCATTTTAGTCAGGCGGGACATCCTCTCGTCGGGGATCGAAAATATGCATTTGCCCGGGATTACGGGTTAAAATTCCGACGCGCCGCGCTCCATGCTGCTTCGCTAGAGTGGAGGCATCCCGTTCTCCAGAAAAAAGTAAGTGTTAAGTCAAGTTTGCCAAAAGATATGGCAGGATTTATTGCTGAACATTAAAGGGGGTATCAGTGCAAGAAACTGAAATTAAGGGAAAGTCGTTAAATGAATTAGCCCAATTTTGCCACAACATTGCTGTTGAAAAAGGTTTCTGGGATGAAGATCGCAATATCGGCGAGGCGCTGATGTTAATCGTTACGGAGCTTGCAGAAGCGATGGAGGCCCATCGTCATCAGGATGACGCCAATTTTAAAGAAGAGCTCGCCGATACCTTTATCCGTCTTTTAGATCTATGCGGCGGGTTGAATATTGATATTGAACAAGAGATCCACGAGAAATCGATGCGCAATAAAAAGCGACCGTATAAACATGGAAAGATCTGTTAAACCTAAATTTTGCATTGGGACACAGGCTCGTTGTAAAGCTCTGGAAGAAAAAAGTTCAATGCAAAATTTAGCTTTCTCAAAATTTATCAAGAAAGACGGGGTTAACCCAAGATTACCACAATTTTCTAACAAGAAAATTCGCACCACCATTTTTAATGGCGGTACTCATATCTTCTTTGCTGCCAGGAAAGAATTTTCTAGCAGTCTAGGAAAGTTTTTTTGTACTTTCCTGGACTGTGAAAAATCTGGGTTAGAAGGAATATGATGAAAAAACTTTTATGGATTGCCTTGCTTTTGAGTTTTACGGGCTGTGTCAGCAGTACTATTCCTAACTATATTCAGGACAAGAACCCCTACAAGAAGACTTTTTATGGGCCATTTGATAAGGTTCAAGAGGCCATAACAAAAGCATTTGAAGAATCCGGTTGGGCCATTGAAAAAGAGTCTAGGCCCGATCTTTTTGAAAGGGACAGAGGCCTGGGAAGCGTCAATAAGCAGACATTGATCTTTACGGAAGTTCGTCAAGCGTCCTTTTTTGTTGGGTCGCGCTATGCCAGGATTAATGCGTATCTAAACGAGACGGCGAATAATGAGACCGCAGTCGAGATCCGTTACTTAAACGTGACTCTTGTCATGTTTAAGAGTTTTTATCGATATAAGAATGACCATGCGGTTGAACATATTTTCAGTAAGATCGAAGAAAATTTGAGTTGCTAGAACACAGCGTATGATCCTCTTGCTCTGTTGACGGTTATGTGGTCTGTGAGCCAATGATATGGACAAGTTTGTTCTCAAAGCCAAGTTCAAACCTATTACGGAACAAATTGATGCCGTTGATCAATTAGTTGAGGGGGTCGAGCTAAAGGAAAAGGCTCAGGTTCTTCTGGGGGTTACGGGGAGCGGAAAGACTTTTACTTTGGCTAATATGATCGAGAAGATCAACCGCCCGACATTAGTCATTTCCCACAATAAAACCTTAGCTGCCCAGCTTTATAGCGAGTTCAAAGAATTTTTCCCCGATAATGTGGTTGAATATTTTGTCAGTTACTACGATTATTATCAGCCTGAAGCCTATATTCCTCAAACAGATGTTTACATTGAGAAAGATGCCTCTATTAATGACCGCCTAGACCGCTTACGCCTCTCGGCGACGACATCATTGATGTCCCGGCGAGATGTGATCATTGTTGCCAGCGTGTCCTGTATCTACAACCTCGGATCTCCGGAAGATTATAAAGAATTCCTGCTTTATCTAAAGAAGGGGCAAGCCATTGATCGGGATGAAGTATTGGTCAAGCTGGTCGACATCCAATACGAGCGCAATGATTATGAATTCTCAAGAGGAAAGATCCGGGTGCGTGGAGATGTTCTTGAAGTTTATCCTGCCTACAGGCAGGATGCCATTCGTTTTGAGTTCTTCGGGGATGAAATTGAGAAGATCAGCCAGATCGATCCGGTGAGCGGAAACACAATCGCGGAGATCGAGAAAGCAGCGATCTATCCGGCCAAGCATTTTATTATTTCTCCGCCGCGTGTTGAAGAGGCGATCGAGATCATTGAAAAAGAATTGAAAGGGCAATTAGAGAGCCTTAATAAAAGGGGAAAGCTCTCAGAGGCCCAAAGGCTCGAGTCACGCACCCATTACGATATGGAGATGCTTAAGGAAATGGGCTATTGCCATGGGATAGAGAATTATTCTCGGTCTCTTTCAGGCCGGCCGCCGGGGAGCCGTCCGTTTTGTCTTTTGGATTATTTTCCGGATGATTTTATAACCGTTATTGATGAGTCGCATGTTACAGTTCCTCAGATCGGTGGGATGTACGAGGGTGACAGGGCGCGAAAGGAAACACTTGTAGAATACGGTTTTCGTCTTCCGTCCTGTCTTGATAACCGTCCCTTGAAATTCAAAGAATTTATGAATATTATCACCCAGCGCGTCTATGTTTCAGCGACACCCGGGCCATTTGAACGCAAAGATGGCGCGCGCAGGGTCGTTGAGCAGATCATACGCCCAACGGGAGTCATCGATCCTCCTATCGAGGTCAGGCCGACGGCCGGACAGGTTGATGATCTTGTCAAAGAGGTCAAGAAACGCGCAAAGATCAATGAGAGGGTTTTAATCACGACGCTGACAAAGCGCATGTCCGAGGACCTTTCGCAATATCTTAAAGAACAGGGATTAAGGGTAAAATATTTGCATTCTGATATTAAGACGATCGACCGGATAAAGATCCTTAAGGAATTAAGGCAAAAAAAGTTTGATTGTCTTGTCGGCGTTAATCTTCTGCGCGAGGGGTTGGATCTTCCGGAAGTAAGTTTGGTTGCGATCCTTGATGCTGATAAACAGGGGTTCTTGCGGTCACAAACGTCATTGATCCAGGTTTCCGGACGCGCTGCCCGTAATATTAACGGATGTGTTATCATGTATGCCGACAGCGCCAGCGCGGCAATGAAAGCGACGATTAGTGAGTGTGAGCGGCGCCGGAAAATACAAATGGCTTTTAACAAGGAACACAATATTTCCCCGCAGACGGTCAAAAAAGCCATTCGTGAGGGGATTGAGGAATTAGCCGGAGAAGAAGCTCAGGAAGTGGTTTTGTCAACGGTTGGACAAAGTGAGGAAGAATATACATTTTCTAATGTCATTTCAAGGCTTGAACGTGAAATGGAATTAGCGACAAGAAATCTTCAGTTTGAACGCGCGGCTTCGATCCGGGATAAGATTAAAGAGATTAAAAACAGTCTTATACGATAAAGGAAGAAAGATGATATTAGCTGTTGATATAGGAAATACGACCGTTTCTTTTGGTGTGTTAAGGGGGAAGCGCGTGATCCAGGTTTACGCAACGGACATAAGGGGTTCTCAAACCCGGTTGTGCTTGGAGTTCAAAAAAATATTGGGACGTATAAAGAAGAAATTCCCAAACATGGACAGAGCCATTTTGTGCAGTGTTGTTCCGGAAGTTTTGAATGCATGCGAAAAGGCGATCAGCCAGCACTTAAAGATCGAAACAATGGTGATTGGAAGAGATGTGAAAGTTCCTATGAAGAATAATTATCGTAACCCAAGACAAGTTGGGCAGGATCGGTTAGTGTGCGCCTATGCGGCGAAATGTTTTTATGGCCAGCCGGCTATTGTTATCGATTTCGGGACGGCAACGACATTTGATGTGATTTCCCGTCGAGGAAGTTATGAGGGAGGTATTATCGTCTCCGGGATCCGTTTATCAGTCGAATCTCTTTTTCAAAAGACAGCATTGCTTCCTAAGATCAGCACGATTAAGGGGCCACGTACTTTGATCGGAAAAGACACTCAAGAAAGCATTTTAAGCGGGATATTCTTTGGATACGGGACGATGTGTTGCGGCTTGATTGAGCAAATTGCAAGGAAGATTAAGGGAAAACCAAAGGTGGTCGTTACGGGCGGATATACCCAGCTGATGAATAGATTTATTTCTAAAAAGAACACGAAAGTCGACAAAGACCTTGTTTTTAAAGGGATGGGTTTGTTGGCGAAAAAGCTTATCTCATTGTAGCACTCTTGATTTGGGAGTGCTACACGTCAAGTCTATCCAAATATAAAATTTTGTAAATCTCTCCAAACACTTACCTTTTTGGCCATTTAAAAAAATATCTTGCAGTCTGGAAAGCTACACTTCCCAGACTACTAGAAAATTCTTTTCTCAATAACATAAAGACATGATGAGTGAATTAAAGAATTTTCTTGACAAATAATTTTTTTTTGTTAAATTAGCACTCTATCTGGCTCATTGCTAACAAGATTTAAGTGAAACGTTTCAGGAAACATGTCTTTTCTAACCAAACCTAAGGAGGTGTCGAAGTGAATATTCAACCATTAGCGGATCGAATTATCGTTAAGCCGTTAGAGGCAGAAGAAAAAACAAAAGGCGGTATCGTTTTACCTGATACGGCTAAGGAAAAACCGCAAGAAGGAGAAGTTGTGGCGGTCGGCAGTGGAAAAAAGACGGATGACGGAAAACTCCAAACTTTGGAGTTGAAAGTCGGCGACCGCATTCTTTACGGCAAATATAGCGGTACAGAGATTTCAACAAAAGAAGATGAAGGGCTTCTCATTATGAGAGAAGAAGACGTTTTAGCGATCGTAAAATAAGGACAAAACAATCAAAGATAATGAAGGAGTTATAAAATGGCAAAGCAATTAGTTTTTAGTGATGAAGCAAGGCGCGCTGTTCTTAAAGGTGTGGAGCAGTTGTCGAATGCTGTTAAAGTGACCATGGGGCCAAAGGGGCGTAATGTTGTTCTCGATAAGAAATTCGGTTCTCCAACAGTAACCAAAGATGGCGTAACGGTTGCCAAAGAAATTGATTTGGAGAACGCGTTTGAAAATATGGGAGCCCAGATGGTCAAGGAAGTTGCCGAGAAAACTTCGGATAATGCGGGTGACGGAACAACCACGGCAACTGTTTTAGCTGAGGCTATTTACCGTGAAGGGTTAAAAAATGTGACGGCTGGCGCTAATCCGATGTCTCTTAAAAGAGGGGTCGAAGCTGCTGTTGAAAAAGTCGTTGAAAAAATCGCTGATTTATCTAAGAAGATCGATTCAAAGAATACAAAGGAAGTTGAGCAGGTTGCAGCCATCGCGGCCAACAGTGACCCTGTTATCGGCAAGAAAATTGCCGAGGCGTTTGATACAGTTGGAAAAGATGGCGTCATTACGGTTGAAGAATCAAAAACGATCAATACAGAATTAAAGATCGTTGAAGGCATGCAGTTTGACCAGGGATATTTGTCGCCATATTTCTCAACAGATATGGAAAAGATGACATGTGAATTAGAATCCCCGTTTATTCTCATCTCTGAAAGCAAAATAACTAATATTAAGGACGTTGTTCCTTTGCTTGAAAAGGTAGCTAAATCCGGTAGTCCTCTTCTTATTATCAGTGAGGATGTTGAGGGCGAAGCGCTGGCAACGTTGGTTGTCAACACTATGCGCAAGACATTGGTCTGTGCCGCGGTCAAGGCTCCTGGATATGGTGACCGAAGAAAAGCTATGCTCGAGGACATTGCTGTTTTAACCGGCGGCAAGGCGATCACGGCGGATTTAGGTCTGAAGCTCGAGAACGTTGATCTTCATGATCTTGGACGGGCTAAAAAGATCAAGATCGATAAAGACAATACAACAGTCGTTGAAGGCGCGGGCAAAACAGATGATATTACCAAACGTATCAATCAGATCAAGAATCAGATTGATACAACCGATTCTTCGTATGACAAGGAAAAACTCCAGGAGCGCTTAGCTAAGTTATCTGGCGGGGTTGCGATTATCAATGTCGGGGCGGCTACTGAAACAGAAATGAAGGAAAAGAAAGCCCGTGTTGAAGATGCCTTGCACGCGACACGCGCGGCTGTGGAAGAAGGGATCGTTGCCGGCGGTGGTGTTGCTTTTTTAAGAACCATTGATTCCCTTTCAGATTTAAAATTGAAAGGCGATGAAAAAACCGGTGCTGCAATCATTACTCAAGCTCTTGAAGCCCCTGTGCGTCAATTGTGCGATAATGCCGGTTTAGAAGGTTCCGTGATCGTAGACAAATTGAAGAAAGAAAAACAGAATGTCGGGTATGATATTAATAAAGATGAGTATGTCGATATGTTAGAATCAGGAGTTATTGATCCGGCGAAAGTAACACGGACAGCATTGCAAAATGCTTCTAGTATTGCCGCATTACTTCTGACGACAGAGGCATTGATTACAGATGCTCCCGAACCAGATAAAGGTCCTGCGATGCCGGGTGGTATGCCTGGTGGTATGGGTGGCATGGGCGGAATGATGTGAGCCCCCAGCGTTTTCGATTCAGGGGCTCATCCTGAGGCCCGTTAAGGCCGAAGGATCTTTAAGATCCTTCGTCACTTCGTTCCTCAGGATGATTGGTCGTGAAATATTTTTCGACCAATCACATAGATAAGGGGTGAGGATCTTTGATTCTTGCCCCTTTTTCTTTACTATTGACAATTAATAGTAAAGTGACTATATTATATCTTTAATCAAGTCTTTTATAGGTGAAAAATGCCACGGGTGTACACTCGTGGATTATTTGTAATCAACCCACAAGTATTTAAAAGGCAATTAGTTATAATCTTTGTAAAGTATTGCAATTTCCTAAGATTACTAGAAAATCGCTAAAAGTCATCCATAAACGGTTTTTTGCAACTATTGGAAGGAGAATATTTAATGGCAGAATGGATCGGCATTGATCGAAGAGCAAGACGTTGTTACGGTTTTGATGAGGTCGCGTTGGTTCCGGGGATGACAACAATCAATCCTAATGAGGTTGATACAAGTTGTGAAATTGCAGGTATTAAGGTTAAAGTTCCTATATTGGCGGCGGCTATGGATGGGGTCGTTGATGTTACGTTTGCTATTGAAATGGGAAAATTAGGTGGTATTGCTGTTCTCAACTTAGACGGCGTTCAAACACGTTATGCGGATCCTGGTGAAATATTAAGTGAAATTATTGAAGCTGAACCTGAGAAAGCTACAGAGCTTCTTCAAAAACTTTACCAACCAAAAGTACAAGATTCTCTTATCAGTGAGCGTATTACGCAGATCAAAAAAGCAAAAGTTCCTGCCGTTGTAAGCTGTATTCCCCAAAATGCAGAAAAATTTTCTAAGATTGCTGTAGAAGCAGGAGCGGATTGCTTTGTCATACAATCGCAGGTTTCCGCACCGAAACATATTTCTACGGAATATCAAGTATGTGACTATGAGAAGTTATGCAAAGAAAGCAAGGTCCCGATCGCTATTGGAAATGCGGTGACCTATAAAATGGCTTTTGAATTAATGGAACTGGGAGCAAGTTCCATTCTTATCGGCGTGGGACCGGGCGCGGCATGTACAACGAGAGGTGTTTTAGGAATTGGTATTCCTCAGATTACGGCGACGGTTGATTCTGCTGCGGCACGCGATCACTTTTATAAGAAAACAGGCAAATATGTTCCTATTATTACAGATGGTGGAATGCGTCAGGGTGGAGAAATTTGTAAGGCTTTTGCGTCCGGTGCAGATGCGGTCATGGTGGGAAGTGCTTTTGCCAGAGCCCAAGAAGCTCCGGGTCACGGATACCATTGGGGAATGGCAACGTCCCATTCTAATCTGCCTCGCGGAACACGTATCAGAGTCGGGACGACAGGGACATTAAAAGAGATTCTCTTTGGGCCCGCGCGTGTGGACGACGGGTCTCAAAATCTGATCGGCGCTCTTAAAACATCAATGGGATCTTTAGGGGTTACCAATATAAAAGAGATGCAATATGTAGAGATGATCATTGCTCCGTCGATACAGACCGAAGGAAAGGTGTTTCAGGTCAGTCAGCGTATTGGTATGGGTAAATAATCAGTGATGTTCTGAAGGTTTAATGTTAATCAATAGGGAATTCTCATGGTAAAAAAATCCAAAGCACCAAAGAAAAAAGAAGTAAAAGAAGTCTCTAAAGGTTTAAAGACAAGATTTAAAGTCAGTCCAAAGAAACGTATCGGCCGGTTACCCAAGTTAAAAAAAGTCCGTAGCCGTATTGCCGCTTCCATAAAAGTCCGCAAAATCCGCAGTAAAGATGTTATCATTATTCTTGATTTTGGCTCTCAATATACACAGCTTATTGCCCGTCGGATCAGAGAAAATAAAGTCTACAGCCGGATCGTTCCTTACAATATCAGCGTTGATGAGGTCCGAGAGATAAAGCCGAAGGGTATTATTTTCTCCGGCGGTCCATTGAGCGTTTATGATAAAAAAGCTCCGGAGCCATCCAAAGAAATATTTAAACTGGATATTCCGATCCTGGGTATTTGTTATGGCATGCAGGTCATTAACCGTATTTTTGGAGGCAAAGTACAAAGCAGTAAGGAACGTGAATTTGGGCGAGCCGAGTTGTTTATCGATAATAACAGGGACCTTTTTTCGAACATGCCCTCCAATATTACTTGCTGGATGAGCCATAGCGACGAGATTAGGGGCCTTCCAAAAGGATTTGTCAAACTTGCCCATACGCTCAATGCCTCTGTGGCGTCTTTCGCCAATCGCCCTAAAAAGATTTACGGCGTGCAATTTCATCCGGAGGTTGTTCACACGCAAAGAGGAACACAAATTTTAACAAATTTTATGTTCCAAATCTGCGGATGCCTGCCGCGCTGGACCATGGATAAATTTATTAACTCTACAGTTAACCAAATTAAAGAAAAAGTGGGCAGCAAAAAAGTTGTTTTAGGATTGAGCGGGGGAGTTGATTCTTCTGTCGCGGCGGTCCTTCTTCAGAAAGCTATCGGAAAGAGGCTGCATTGTATTTTTGTCGATAATGGATTGTTGCGCAAAAATGAAGTTGCTTCCGTCCAAAAGACATTCAAAGGCAATTTTAAAATGAACATGGTTTGTCTCAATGCCGAGAAGAATTTCTTAACCCGGCTGAAGGGAGTAGAAGATCCTGAAGATAAACGAAAAATCATAGGGGATGAGTTCATTAAAGTCTTCTTAAACAAGGCGAAGAAGATCAAAAATGTTAACTTTTTAGCGCAGGGAACTCTTTACCCGGATGTGATTGAATCGTTCTCTCCGACCGGCGGGCCTTCCGACGTCATTAAGAGCCATCACAATGTTGGCGGATTGCCGAAAAACTTGAAATTGGATCTTATAGAGCCTTTCAGGGAGCTGTTTAAAGATGAGGTGCGCGCCATTGGAAAGCGTCTTGATCTGCCTGACACGATTCTAAAGCGCCAGCCGTTTCCGGGTCCCGGCCTTGCGATCCGTATCATAGGAGAAGTCACTAAAGACCGGCTTGAGATTTTACGTGAAGCCGATGAGCGCGTTTTAGAAGAGATCAAAAAAGCGGGACTTTACCAGGAGATCTGGCAATCTTTTGCCGTGTTACTTCCTATTAAAACGGTCGGGGTAATGGGAGACCAAAGAACATATGAAAATGTTGTGGCCATCCGTTGCGTTAACAGTGTTGACGGGATGACGGCAGACTGGGTGCCGCTTCCGGCCGAACTTTTAGGAAAAATCGCCAACCGCATTATTAATGAGGTCCACGGTGTCAACCGTGTCGTCTACGATATCAGCTCGAAACCACCCGCAACGATCGAGTGGGAATGATTTCGTTGCTCGTTGTTCGTTGCTTGGTTTTGTAGATGTTCAAACAACGAACTACGATTGACGAGCAACAAGTCACGATGAATATGAATCACTCCGACTTTGTCCATCTTCATGTCCACACGCAATACAGTCTTCTCGATGGGGCCTGCCGCATTAAAGAACTAGTCAGAAAAGCTGTTGAATATAATATGCCGGCTGTCGCGATGACCGATCACGGCAACATGTTCGGGGCTATCGATTTCTACCAGACAGCCAAGTCCATGGGCATTAAGCCGCTTATCGGATGCGAGGCTTATATCATGACATCCGGAAGCCGCTTGGAGAAGTCACCCCGCCAAAAAGGATCGATATCCCATCTTGTTCTTTTTGCCCGCAATGAGGCGGGTTATCGTAATTTATTAAAACTTGTTTCTGCATCTTATCTCGACGGGTTTTATTATGTTCCGCGGATGGATAAAGAAATACTTTCCCAGTATTCCGACGGATTATTAGGCACGTCCGCTTGCCTTAAAGGAGAAGTGGCCCGGCATCTGCGGGAGGGCAATTATAATGCGGCTTTAAAAACCGCTGATGAATTTTCTCAAATACTCGGAAAAGGCAATTTCTATCTTGAGCTGATGGACCAGGGCATTGACGAGCAAAAGATCGTTAACAAGGAACTGTTGAAAATTTCCAAAGAATTAAATCTTCCGCTTGTGGCAACGAACGATGTTCATTATTTAGAACAATCGCAATCGGCGGCGCATGACGCCCTTTTGTGTATCCAGACACAGACGACGCTCAATGATCCTAAGCGCATGCGGCTACACAATGACCAGTTTTATTTTAAGAGCCCGATTGCCATGAAGCACGAATTCAGCTGGATCCCCGAGGCGGTGACCAACACTCTTGAGATCGCTGAAAAATGCGATTTGCAGATGGTTTTTGACACATTTCATCTTCCTAAATTCGACCCGCCCAAAGGAAAAACACAAGAAGCTTTTCTGCGGGAACTTTGTAAAGAGGGATTAAAAAGGCGTTATGACCAGGTTACACCGGAGATTAAAAAACGCTTAGACCATGAGATCAAAACGATCGAGAAAATGGGTTTTGTCAGTTACTTTCTTATTGTCGGTGACTTTATTCAGTTTGCCAAGCAGAGAAATATTCCCGTTGGGCCGGGCCGTGGCTCTGCCGCCGGAAGTTTAGTCAGTTATCTTTTAGGTATTACGGATCTGGATCCTTTGAAATACGGATTGCTTTTTGAGCGGTTTCTTAATCCGGACCGTGCCGGAATGCCTGATATTGATATCGATTTCTGTTATGAGCGCCGCGGCGAAGTTATTGATTACGTTACACAGAAATACGGGAAAGAGAACGTTGCGCAGATCATTACTTTCGGAACCATGCAGGCACGAGCTGCTATCCGGGATGTCGGACGTGTTATGGGGGCTTCGTATGGAGATGTTGACAGGATCGCAAAACTCATTCCGTCGGAATTAGGCATTACGATCGATGACGCTCTTATTAAAGAACCACAACTGAAAAATTTATGCCGGGATGATAAAACCGCGAGGGACATTATTGAGACAGCTAAAGTCCTGGAAGGCTTAAGCCGTCATGCCTCAACACACGCGGCCGGGGTTGTTATTGCGGATAAGCCGCTTAACGAATATGTCCCGCTGTTTAAAACCAGCGACGATCAGATCACGACCGGCTTTACGATGAATGCCATTGCCAAGATCGGGCTGCTGAAAATGGATTTCTTAGGGTTACGCACGCTGACGGTGATCAGCGAGACCGTGAAACTGGTCAAAGAGATTCACGGAATCGATATTGATATAAGCGCGATCTCACTTGAAGATAAAAAAACATATGAAAATTTAAGCCGGGCCAACAGTTTTGGCGTCTTCCAGTTGGAAAGTGCCGGGATGCGCGAGCTGCTGAAAAAAATTCAGCCTTCAGAATTCGAAGATCTTATTTCGATATTGGCGCTTTATCGTCCCGGGCCGATGGGAAGCGGCATGCTTGATGATTTTATCAAAAGAAAGAGAGGGGAGGTTTGTTTTCAATATGATGATCCGAAGCTCGAACCGATATTAAAAGAAACGTACGGCATTATTGTCTATCAAGAACAGGTCATGAAGATCCCTGTCGCTTTGGCGGGTTTTTCGATGACACAAGCCGACCATCTTCGGCGCGCCATGAGCAAAAAGATCCCTTCGGTTATGGATAAGATGCGCAAGGACTTTGTGAAGGGCTGCCAGAGGACCAGCAAAATCAACGAGTTCAAGGCCAATAAACTTTTTGATCTGATCGATTATTTCTCGGGTTATGGCTTTAACCGGAGCCATTCCGCGGCCTATGCCTTAATTACATATCAAACGGCGTATTTGAAGACGAATTATCCGGTTGAATTTATGTGCGCGCTTCTTAATTGTGAAAAGAATAATACGGATAAGGTCGTTGAATATGTTAAAGAATCAGAGGCTATGGGGATTAAAGTCTTGCCTCCGGATATCAATGAAAGTATTAAAGAGTTTGATGTTATTAGTGAAAGCATGATCCGTTTCGGATTGCTGGCTGTAAAAAACGTCGGATCAACGGCGATCGATTCTATTGTAGAAAATAGAGGCCTTGAGCCCTACGCGTCTCTTTATGAGCTTTGTGAAAGGGTGGATTTGCGTTTGGTGAACCGGAAGGTCTTGGAGAGTTTGATCAAGTGCGGCGCGATGGATTGTTTCGGTGTTTTCCGGTCTCAGATGATGGCTGTTCTTCAAAGGGCTCTTGAATTAGGGGCGAAGAAGCAGAAGGAAAAAGCGGCGGGCCAAGTTTCGTTCTTTGATATGGACGGTGACGCTGGCGGTTTCGACAAAGAAAGTGAAAACTTGCCGGATATAAAGGAATGGCATAAAACACAGGTTCTGACCTTTGAAAAGGAAATTTTAGGGTTTTATGTGAGCGGTCATCCTTTGGCGCATTATCAAACTGAAATTAAAGAGTTTACTGATATTTCAACAAAAAACTTAAAACAGGCTGTAGACGGTGAAGATGTCCGTTTAGTAGGGCTTATTGAACATGTTAAATTAACCAATACGCGAAAGACCAACGAGCGTATGGCGATATTGCGTGTTGAAGATATTGAAGGCGAGGTTGAAGTGGTGGTATTCCCTTCAGCTTATGCGAAATTAGCTGATTATATCAAGGATGGAGAAGTTATATTCCTCAACGGAAAAGTAAGCTTGCGGGATGAGGTTCCCAAGATCATTGCTGAAGATATGAGGCATATTCATGATGTTTACGGGTCTATCAAAGCTATTAATGTCGATTTATGTGATGTCGGAGACCAAGGTTTGAAGGATTTGAAAAGAAGATTATCCAATTTCCCAGGAAAAGTACCTGTATATTTGCGGTTAAATACAAAAACACATAAAAGTGTTGAGATTCTTGTGGGCGAAGACCTTTATGTTGCTCCTAATGAGCGACTTATGAATGAGATTAAAGAATTGGTTGGGAAGGAGGGTTTTTCAGTAACGCTTTGAAGGGATAAACGAGTTCAGCGGGAATTTAAAATGGCAGAAAAGCCTAAAATCTCATACATTATCCCTGGGATAAATTGTTCTTGACACTGTAACAGCTTGTTGTTACGATACTTAGAATCAGGAGGTGGTGTGATGACCAAAAAAGATATAGTTTTAAAAATCACAGATATGACCGGGATCAAGCAAGTTGATGTCAAGAAAGTTGTCCAAAAGACGTTTGATGTGATTATTGAAAGTCTAATTCGTTCTGAGAAGGTCGAATTGCGTAATTTTGGTGTTTTCAAGATCAAAGAACGTAGAGCGCGATTTGGACGTAATCCGCGAACAGGGGAAAGTGTTCCAGTTCCTCCGCGTAAAGTCGTTGTATTCAAGCCCGGCCTAGAAATGAAGCAGAAAATCAAATAATTTCTATGACATGTAAAAAAGAGTACTGCTAATCCAAAGCATTACTCTTTTTTGTGTTTCTATCATAACTATAAAAATATCTGATATTTAAAATATTATGAAGTTTGCCCCGATGTCTCTTT
>JAGLQN010000070.1 GCA_023136835.1 Candidatus Omnitrophota bacterium
GGGCGCACTAAACAAAAAAGAGACCAGTTTTTACTGATCTCTTTTTGTTTTCAATCATCTAAAAGATTTTCTTGCCAAACATTATATTTGCGGGTCAGAGCTAATTAAAGCTTTTCTAAACCTCGATGCTTTATGCCATTTCAACCAATTGATCCGGGATTACGACTGAGCCCTTTTCCGATTTCAAGGCCCGCAGACGTACCCTTTTAGCGGCCTGCGTTTCAAAGTATATCTCAGGCACATTGGCTTCTTTTTTATAAGCTTCAACCTGCATATCAATCCTGGTAATAATATTATCAACATAGAGAGCAAACTGTTTGTTATACATCTCCCTGGTGTAATCCTTATCCGGGATCAACTCATTGAAGATATCACTGACTTCCTCAAAGGTCGGAATAATCCCAATAGCCGTCTTGATCCCAGTCACTTCATTGTTTGCCAACCGGGCCAACCAGGCAAGCCAAACCCTGACATCCCGCTTTTCTCCAAGAAGCTTCTTTGTCGTGCCACCCCGAGCTTCATCGGTAAGAAAATAGTTCAGTGAAGCCAAAACCGGTTTTGTCTTCAGCTTGGAATTAGTAAAGAACTTAAACTGCCCGTCCATATAATCTCCCAGAGCCCCCAAAAAGAAAGGCGCGTTGGCCCACGGTGAGCGTTTGACCTCTCCTTTTGCTCCGACCTCGGTTGCTGTCGTTTGTGAGGCGATATCTGCCCCAAACGTCACTCCTTCCTCAGGAGTCAAGCTGGCAACAACCGGAGGCATTGTGTCAGCATCCCGGCCACTATATGTAAAGACCTTGGTCTCAACACCATTAGCATCATTGGCGGCTGTTTCATTAAAGTTATTGAGTTCCCGACTACGGATGGTGCAACGGGAATTGGGATGCGAGATCGGGATAGGCTTTCCATCCGTATCCGTTTTGCCTTCCGTCCACTCTCCCCGAAAGTTCTTTCCGCTCTTAGGAGCATCTTCTCCATTTCCTTCCCAATGTGGAACCCCTTTGTCATCAATCAAGACATTGATCCATATCACTTCGGATCCCGGATTTCTCAGACGTTCCATCAAGATCGGATCTCCCTCGATATTAACATCTTTGACAATTCCGAAAATACCGATCTCCGGATTGACGGATCTGATCGTGCCGTCCTCAGCAATCCATATCTGGGCCAAGTCATCACCGATAAATGAATCCCCGGCCATAGCAGTCGTAGTTTTACCGCAACCGCTGGGTGCCGCACCGTCGATCCAGACAAAAGAACCGTCTTTCATTTTCATACCGGTAATAAACATATGCTCGGACAGCCACTCTCCGCGATGGCTGTAAATGGCATCATCATTAGCCAGTCGATGATGACCTTTTTTGATTAAGGCGCAATTCCCGAGGTAGGAAACATTCCAGGCCCACGTCTCCTTGTTTTTCCTATCCGTCATAACATAGGCCTCTTTAGTATTCAGAGAACCCTTGCTGTGCGTGTTGGTAAAAAACAGACCGATCAGATCAACCTGTTTCTCAAAATCGGATATATTACAACGATAAAGATTATCCTGCTGATGCGCGAGATACCAGGTATCAGAAATGGTTAACGAGGCATAAGCGGTCGGCGCACCCACCGGCCCCCTGATATAAAAGCCCACGAGCATAGTTTTTCCGTCCATGATATTCTTCATGTTATTCTGGATCAGGCCATCAGCTTGAATCCGAGGCATAGCATTAGCCAAAGAGCTGACATACATACCTTCATCTTCCACCGCGTAAGTCTGCTTCACAACCCGGCCTTGTTCCGTTGGCGGATCAAAATGGATTGTATGACCAGCCAAAGCCAAAGGCTCCTCTTCTCCGGTCTCTAGAGACATCTTTTTAATATATTCGCAGTCCTCAGCGCTGCCGGTATGGATAAAAATATCCTTGGGGTTGCAAAGCTCAATCCGGCTGGCAATCTTGGCCAAGAGATCTTGATTCTTTACGATCATGACCTTAGCCTTGTTGGTCTCATCACATTTGGAAAGAATTATAGCTAAATCTTTATTGTCCGACATATGAATCCTCCTTTATCATGATAGTCTCAATTTCAAAGCAAGGCATTATATCATTTTTGTACCGATGTTCAACTAATAATTAAGAACTGGAATGGAAGAGCAACTCTCTATTTTAAAGAAACAGGGAATTATTAACGCCGACAGGATAAAGACTACTGTAAAAATATTACGACTGATGTTCCCTGACGAGGATACTTTTTTCGCAACTCTATAAACTACAGTAGTTTTTAGGCGCCAGGACCTATGGAAATTGGCGGAAATTTTTGTTAGCCGGGTGTTAACCGAAAGGTATTTTGGCTGGACCCATCTCAAATAGCCTCACTTAAGGTGGGATAATGCTATTTCAACAATTTTTTCCGGATCTAAGGGCTTGATAGTAAATGCCGCAAGATTTGGATTGAGTAATCGGGCAATTTCCTCATCTTCCGGCGAATTAGCCGATGTTGACATAATAACCGGTAAAGATGCTGTTTTGGGATTTTGAGCGATTCTTTTGAGAACTTCTAATCCATCGATCTTCGGGAGCTGCCAGTCAAGAAATATTAAACAGATATCTTCATATTCGCTCTCTAAGATATCCAAAGCGGCCTGACCATCAGTTGCCTCGAGAATTTCGTTCTTAATTCCGGCTTTTTGAAGGCTTTTAACAAGAAGCGTTCTTTCCAATTGCGAGTCGTCAATAATAAGTATTTTCAATTGTATGCCCTTGTAAAATATCTAAAACGTAATCAGCCCTTAACAATTCCTTTTCTGATCTGCGACATTGTAGCGTATTTACAAAGCAAAATCAATGCCTTTTCTTTTAGAACACTCGATATTTTTTTCACAAAAACTTACTTTCTTAATTGGCCGTCAAATCTTATTATTCTTTTCCCTTTGTTCCTTTTTGTAGATAAGCCTTAAATTGCGCAAATAAACAAGCAGGCCTGTTGCCTGCCCAGCAATAAAAACAGGATCCCGCCTATGGATCGCATAAACCAAAAGGATCAACCCGCCTGAAATACTAAAATACCAAAATATGATAGGAATATGGCTTTCCTGCTTGATCTCCGAGCAGATCCACTGGATCAAAAAACGCAGCCCAAACAACAACTGCCCCGTGAAACCTATAATCAACCACATTTTTGTGATCACTTTCGACCCCCCGCTTTAAGGACTTTAAAAAAATCCCCAATGACGCGAAAAATCCTTTTATGGCTATACTTGGTTGTTCCAAACTTACGCAGACGATGGTTAGAAACGATTTCCCCAACACAATACCCCTGCAACGACAGGCTTAAAGGAATGAACCGGTGCTGCCCCTCCCAATTAAGAGCGATTTTACCGATACAATCCCTTTTATAAGTTCTTAACGTACAGGAAACATCATGAATTTTCATCCCCGTAAATAATCGCTGCGAAATATTCCCAAGTTTAGATAGCCCGGCTTTAAGCAGAGTGTCCTGGCGCGATCGGCGCCAACCACAGACACAATCATAATTTCCCTCTTTCATTTTTTCCAACATCTTTGGAATATCGGCGGGGTCATTCTGAAGGTCAGCATCCAAAGTCACGGCAATCATTCCATGACAAGCATCAAGCCCTTTACGCAACCCAAAAGTTTGCCCGCTGCGTTGAGGCAAATGGATAACATGAACCACTTCAGGGAACTCTTTCTGAAAATTTTCCATGATCATAGGAGACTCGTCCGAAGAACAATCATTGATAAAAACAATCTCATACGACTGATTTAACGGGGTCATCACATGCAAGAGTTCGGAAAAAAGAGGCATAAGAGACTCTTCTTCATTATAAACCGGGACGATAATACTGTAATTAACGATCTTTTTAGGCATTAGGACTCTTCCGAATTAGGTAAATTCTTTCCTTCAGGTAATCACGAACCGTCATCTGATCCAGTTTCAACAAGGCAACAAAAAATCCTCGATCAATACTCATCCTTCGCCGGAAAATATGTTCTTCCTTGACAATTTCAAGGGATCCGGGAAAAGAATTTCTTAAAAAATGATCGAAATCTTCCTCCGTGATCAGGCAATAGACTTTCTTGTCCGTAGCGAAAAGCCGGCTCAGTTTGGCTTTGGTTTCCTCTTCCTCACTGCCGGCCGCCTTTATAACTTTCCGGTCAAAATAGACCTGAAACTCCTTTTCATGAATATCATGGCTTCCGACCCCGATCACCGCATCATTAGCATCATCCGCCTTTAATTCCTTGTTGACCACAACCGCAAATTTCTGCAGCGTTGCATGGGTTGTAACACCAGCCTTTTCTAAAAGTGAAGACTGCGCGAAAACGAATAATATGAATACGCCTAATATTAACGGCGCCGTCATCAGCCTGAGGCTATTACAAATTTCCCTGACCATCACAATATAGACCACGGCTAAAACAACCAACCACCATTTCGCCCCACCTGCCAAAAAGACAAACAAAAAACCGAAGGCTAAGCATGCAACAGTCAGAATAAAAACCGGCACATATTTTCGCAGAAATAAAACGGATTTTCCAATGAATATTTCATTATTAACATTTTCAAGAAAAAAGTAACCTAAAAGAATGGCGAAGGGGCTCGTCAGAACAAGCATATAATGATTGATGGAAAAATACATCGTTGAGAAAAAGAAAAAAACAACAAAAAACCAGACAAGCATCAAACGCAATCCTTCAGATCTTTCCTGTAGTGATTTTATTCGGACAAAGGCTAAAGGAACCGCGCCAATAAGGAAAAAACACCATGGGGCAAAGTAGGATCCGATAACATTAAGGTAGAATAAGCAATGATCAAAGAACGTGGCTGCTATTTTTAAAAGGACATTGCCTCCACCTGTATTGACCAACCGGTTTTTTGTTTCATCAATGAGCATATAGTTCAAATACTCTTGGCCATGCACCTTGATCATATAGAAAAACCATGGACACATAATTAAAGCCATGATCCATAGGCCCCGTCCAAAGCGCATTTCGGCCACCCTTTTTGGCTTGCGGCTCCAAAAACTATAGAGAACAACCGTTAAGATCGGAACGATCAATGCCGCGAAACCCTTGATCATAAAACCTAAAGCGCACGAGACAAAAAATAAAATATTCCATTTTGCTGATGTTGTTTTTTCCTTTGATGCCCCAAAAGCCCCGGAAGAACCTTGCATAAACCGGATAGCGCAGTAGATCGCCCAAACAATAAAGAAATTTAACGGCATATCCGGCACAGCATTCTTGGCGTGCCGGAAAAACAACGGAATGGTCATTAGCATAATCGCGCTTAATGTAGCAACCCTCCGATCAAAGAGAGTTTTACCAATGAGCCACGTAACACATACCGTTAAACCGGCAAAAACAACCGCGACAAACCGCGCCGCAAACCAATTGACACCGAATACCTTATATGAAAATAAAACCAGCCAATAATAAAGGATCGGTTTCTGAAATCTGTTTTCTCCAAAATAAGTGGGTGAAAAAATATTGCCGGTGGTCACCATTTCCTGAGTGCTCTGAAAATAGAAGATCTCGTCATCTCTATATTCGAGACCATGAATACTCAGGCCCCGTGTAAAAATAAAGACACTCAGTAGGAAAATAAGAATACAAACAATAGCATCTGTGCGAGATTGGAACATGAACAGGTAAATGCAGGCTTTGGATCTCTTTCAATTAACCGGATTTCTATGGGAGCTATTTCGTTTTTTTGGAAGATATAATAAAACTGCTATCATAATTCTGCCGAATATCATTCAAGCTTATTTCAGCTTCATTACGCGCGTTAAACCGCCCGGCATAAATTCGATACCAAACTCCTTTAGCCCCAAGATCACGTGAAGCAACATAGGCAGACGGAACCTTCGAGCGGATATTCACTAAGGCCTCCTCAGCACGTTTTTTGTCCTTGAACGATGCAATTTGTATCGTATAATTGGCCAATTTCTCGGCTGGTTCAGGAGCAATGGCAACTAAACTCTTCACCGTAATTTCTTTCGGCACCGCAGCTTGAGTTTCGAGAGGAACCGTTTTTATCTCTTTAGGCGCGCTTGCGACGACCTCCTCCTGCACGAACTCATACTCTACGTCGACAGGAAAAACCTCCTCATCAGGAAATATCTCACTTAATGGCACGGCATCTTTACCTTCTTGATAATTAAACACAACGAACACCGTCACGACAACAACAATAAAACTCCATGTCAACCATGATTTGCGCATCTTTCCCCCCATTGTAAAATTGTTCGAAATTTTATCGCTTTCTCTTATCGGAGAAACAATTTGAGTTCTCTCCTCATTTGCTTTTTTCAAGGCCTCTGCCATTTTGCTCATCTCTACAACCCTCTTGATATGTTTGTAAAATCTTCTCCGGAACTATGGCTTATTATATCACCCGAATCGGCCGATTCAACCAAACAACAAGAAAATTTATTATTATTTTAGACGGCTTTAGGGTACCATCCGAAAGTATGGCCACTGGCGCGGATCAATAGGCCCATTTTACCGGTAGAAGGTTCAAGAATAAGTACCCCCCAATACCGATGTTCCATGATCACATAGCGCCCACCCGGGATCCAACGGATATGATCAATAACCAAGTCCCCACCTTTATACTGGTAGCGCGGAATTTCCGTATTACGCGGCTCACGAGAGATCTTATATAACCGTTTGCGAAACCATTTTGAATTCACAAAATATAGACAATCATCCTCGTCGAACCCCAACAAAGAGCCTTTATCTGAAACTAAATCGCTTTCTTTAGCCGGGCCTCCGAAAGAAAGCTTATCTCCGTCTAAAAATAAATCAATATCCCTTAAATTCAAACTATCAATAGGCACCGATAAATCCTCGGAGGGAATGCGCGTGATCAGCTCAAGAGTAAGCGTCGTTGTCGAAATACGAAAAACCTTAACTTCATAGGCGGATGCATGAAGCATCGGATCACGTGCTTCGTGATATAAATAGTAAAGACTTTCGCTTTGCTTATCCCAATAAAGCGAGGAAATACGCCGCGCCGGACTTCTGATTGCCCTTTTTCTTTCCTTTTTAAGATCATAAAGATAGACGCTATCTTGCGCGGAGAATTTCGACCATCGCGCTATCTCGTAAACAAATTTCTGACTGTCAGGGGCCCATTGGATACCGCTAATACTCCCTTTTACAGGTCCGGCTTTCTCTTGATCCTCCCCTTCAACAAGCTCCTTTATTGTATCAATGCGCTGGCTTTGCTTTGTTTTTCTGTTAACAAGGAAAAGATCTTGTTGTGTGAGAACGAGTAGCCGCTTCCCATCCGGAGAAAAATGATATTCTCTGACAGGATCGCTGCCTGAAAAAACAATCTCACTGTCCCGGTCATTGATCTTGATCGACCGCAATGCCTTATTATCAATAAAATAAATCCTCGTGTTATTTTTAACCCATTGGGTACTAGCTGAAACGTGCTCATCCAAATGCAGTTGGGGGGCTGGCCTCTGATAATTCTCCCAATAGAGATATCCGAACAATATAAACAGCGAAAATTGCCCGATAACAACAATGATATATAAAGCGCTTTTAAAAGCCTTATAGAGGACTTTCAGAAGATCGATATCCCTTAATTTTAAAGCAATAAACACAATCAAAAACAACAACAGTATCGAACCGTTGACTGAGATCAAAAGTTCGAAATGATCGCTTAAAAAACTAACCACCTTGCCAAAAAATGTCTTCTCCACAGCTAATTGCTCCTTATTTTCTCATCCTTACTTTGTCATGCTAGAAATTCCCTATTATCTTAAGGGCAAACATACCCAAAGTCAATCAATGCATAATCGAGTAGGAGGCGGATGATTA
>JAGLQN010000071.1 GCA_023136835.1 Candidatus Omnitrophota bacterium
GGTGACGGTTCGATTACGGGGGAAGCGAGGATCGGAACTGAAATTGTTGGAATGAGTAAGGAAACCATAAGTGAAATTACAGGGCCAGAGGGAGAAACCGAACAAGTAACTGATAGTGCGGATGGGATTCCCGCGGAACAAAAAAGGCCCCTTTCCGCGGTTTTAAAAGATGTAACGGTCAGTAAAAATGGGGTCATTGATTTCTCGGGCGAGAAGAAAAAAAGATATGTTTCTTTGGTGGGAGGAGGAGGGGAAGGAACGCCTCCAAAGGAGCCCGATAAGAATAAGACGGAGGTAGACGCTAAAGATATTAAGGCGGTGGTAGACGGTAAGGAGACGCGCACAGTTTATCAACTTCAAACCGGAACGCTGCAATACATCCTTGGAGGCCGGGGATTGGTTTCAACCCACACGATGGAAGGGGCTCAATTTAATAACGGTAATGAGGTAGTGGGCGGAAAAAAAGAAGGCTTTTTGCTGAGAGCGGGAAATGCTGTTTATCTGACTGATGGAACGAATAAAACAATAACGTTGATTAAGAAAAATGGCGGGATTGGAATTGACAGCGCCAAAGTTCTCGCCATAAGTTTTTACGGATTATCAAAGGCCTTTGAAGGGGCCGACGCTGAAACAGCTTATACCCTTATGACCAGGAAAGGCGGGAGCTTTCTTGTGGAGGGAGACACTATTAACGGAGAGACCGTAACCAGTCTTTTGGATTTGAAGGGGGTGGGTGGGTCCGCTTTTGCCAGAATGCTCAAGAAGGGGAAATCGACGAAGCTTCTTGCCCCGCGTTTGGCTGAGAATGCCGAAGATTTAGTTTCGTTAGGGATAGCTGAAGGCACGGCCAAACTTCTTAAAATGGGCAGCGGGAACTATCATAAGCGTGAGGAAGAGGGAACTGGAGTAAAATCGGAAATAAAATATGACGAAGCCGTCTCGAAGGGAGGCGAAGTTGTACTTGTGTCGGATAACAAGGAAAGTGATCTGTTGGTTCCGAACGATTTGGGGGTTGTTCGCGTAGATACGAGAGATAAAAAGAAAGAAGGAAATAAAGAACAGGGAAGTTCTCAAACAGAAGGCGAGCTTGCCGGTCTAAATTCTAAAATGTTCCGCCTCAAAGGTCATTTTGAATCCAAGGCCTCCCAGTTTGGTGTTACACACCTTCTGCAAACC
>JAGLQN010000072.1 GCA_023136835.1 Candidatus Omnitrophota bacterium
ATTTTGCTACAGGGAAGAATAAGTTCATGGTAGAGCATGTTGGAGGGTCGTTGTCTAAGGTTTATGATGCATCAGTGGCGGTAAAGGATACGACAGTTGGAATAGCAGTAGATGCGATTGGGCCAGAGAATATTGAAGCAGCGGTGGCGACAATAGGAAACTTTCCTCAGGATGCTAAGACGGCGTTGTTAGAAACTGTGCCGGAATATTGGGGCCCGAAGTTGAAAGGAGCGATGTCAACAGTATCAGATTTTGCTACAGGGAAGAATAAGTTTATGGTAGAGCATGTTGGAGGGTCGTTGTCTAAGGTTTATGATGCATCAGTGGCGGTAAAGGATACGACAGTTGGAATAGCAGTAGGGGTGAAGGATGCAGCGGTAGCGGCAAATGAGGCGGCGAAGGAGGGAGAATCGCTGGGACGGCAAACTATGGCGCAGTCCATGAAGGCTTTACATGAACAAGATCCGTTTAGACAGCACGCCTTTGCAAAGTGGTCGAATGAGTTGGTAGGGGCTCCGGAGGGTTTTGTACGGACGCATTTAGCGCCGGAGGCAGAGAGTGATATGGAAGCGGTGGAAGAGGTATTGTGGACAGTTCCTAAAAAAGGTGTGGGAGATTTTGCTAAGTGGTCGAATCAGTGGGCCGCTGAACATGGTATTGGCGCGATAGACGAAAAAACAGGAGATTTGATCGGTCCTGTAAATAATGCGATAAATTATTGGAATGAAAACCCGCTTCTTACGATTTCTGTCAAAAAAAGAGATGGGTCAGGATTTAGGAACGCGGCAATCCTGGATGGGAACATATTGGCAACTCCTGTGAATTTTGTGAAAGGTGTTGCAAATGGGCTTCAAGGTACAGGTTACTATTTAGCTAGTCCAGTTGGAGATGCATTGGATTATACGAGGATCACGGATGGAGAATTTGGTAAACAGATGAGGGGTTTTGGCTTAAATAAAATATACGGCTTATTGAATACCGATGCGGAGAAATATACGTTTAGTAACACAGAGCATGTGGTAGGGGCAGGCTATTCTGTTCTTTCCGTTCTAGGAGGCACCCTTATAACAGCGCCCGGGAAACAAGCTTTCACACAGGTTCTAAAGAGAGGAATGGCCTATTCCGCTCTTGCTACGGCTCTCGAGACTGGTGCAGTTTATGTTTCGACAGGTGAGTTGCTTTCTCTTGGTGAGGTATCAGAGCTTTTTGGAAGAAATCTTTTGCCTGGCGTCGGAGCTATGGGGATTGTTAGCCAAGTAGGAAAAATAAAAACAAGCGGAGCAGCATCAAAATTTTTAGATCCGAGAAATTCAAAATTTGTGCAATTACTGGGGAAAACTCCCGGAGTTGGAAACGCGTTGTTGAAAACAGTGGAGGCGCATCCGATACTTACAGGAATGGTAGCTGCCGGCACGGTCGGAGGGACAGGTACCGTCGCCGTCAAATCTGCTTATGTTTACAGTACAGAAGGAAGAGCTTTAACAGGGGGAGAGGTGTTAGATGCCTTTGCGGGAGGGGCAACGATTGCTACTCTTCCGTATACTTTGCCTGTTGTTGGGAAAGGAATAAACCTTTATCTAAAAGGACTTAGTGCTCCAGTTAGTAAAATCCCCGTGGTTGGAAAACTTGCTACCCAATATCCTCTTCTTACAGGATCAATGGTACACGCGACCGGATCACATCTCGGAAGTGTGCTTTTAGATGACCAGCAATACTTGGAAGTCTTAGTTAACGGGCGAAAAGAAGGTTACAGCGATCCTCAGTTTTCCGGCATGTGGGCGAAAAAAATACTCCTGACTTCCGGAAGATGGACCCGGCAGGCTTTCAATGATAGCGACTGGTTCTTTATGCCAAAAGATGAAGGAACGGCAGTAATGTTAGACCAAATAACTAAGCAGGAAATGCGAATGGGGAATACTTTCCTTGATAAGAAGATAGGAGGCATGACGGGCAATGCAACATCCTTCCTTTTGAATTACGGTAATATGGCATTAGCGACGTCCACACCGTCGGCTTTAGTTTCATTTGCTATGACGCCAAAGAGCACAATCGTATCGTTAGGGAATGTGTTAAAAGATATTTTAAACAGTGGGGGGGAGGGAGCGCAGGCAGCAAGAGATGTAGAGATATTTGGGTTAGCCGGAAGTATTTTTGGAGGGGCTAGAGGATACAAAGGATATGGCAGTGAGCTGAGTCGATTGTCTCAAGGAATGCAAACAGGAAGAATGGCAAGGGCTGTTAATTTCTTGGCCGACGCGCATAAACAAGCAGGGACGGCAACAATGGTCATGCCGGGGATTAGTCTTGGCATTTCCCTTGTAAAGAACAGAGGAGATTCGGATGCTTTAATGAAGACGTTAGGCACGATGGCTTACGATTCGGACAATTTAGTTAAATCAGCTTTGGGTCTTACAATGTCTTTAAAAATAATAAACGCAGTTGCGGGTAGAGCTGTTTCCGGCTTTCAAAATTCCAAATTAGGAGCAATAGTCGAGAATAATCCTAAAACTGCCGGCTTGACTGCCGTAGGAGGAATGGCGACAGGGGCCGGGATGTATTATTTTGGAACCTCAACAGATCTAGCCGGTACAAAAACGGGGAATACAATAGCGAATATAGGGACAGGTCTTTTTGGACTAAGCGGGTTGTATCTATTGGGAGCCTACAATGCCCGGTTCGGCGGTAAAAATTTATCAACTTTGAAAAATGTGAGAAACTATGCGGCCAATGCGGCTGTTGCCATTCCATCGGCGGGCAGTCTTGTATATGCCCTAAAGAAGAGCATTGTCGATCCTCTCTCTGGTGTGATCATGGAAGTCACGGAAGTCACGGATTCCACCATACTCAATGAGGTAAACGCGTTACGTAATGCTGAAAATTTTGATGAGGCAAAGTTTAAGAACGAACACGGATATGCCGGTCAAAAAATACGTTTTGAGCATGACGATGATGGAAAGGTGACCAAAATCTTAGTTCTTAAACCCGCTACTTATGCTCAGGCATCGACACCTAATATTGGTTTCGGCTTTGAGAAGGGAAAAACAATTGACGCTTATCAAAAAGTTACAAAGGCTGTTACGGCTGTTGATGAAAAGGGAGAAGAAGTATTTACAGGGGAGAGGAAAATCGTTTGGGAGACAGCAGAAAAACCGGTGGAAGGGGATTGGCCCTATCTTTTAGGTATGGGTTCTCTGGTGGCATTCGCCGGCAACACGGTGAGAGAATACAAGCAGAATAGGTTAACGCTCGCTTTTTCTAAAGGGGCGAAAGAGGGATTAAAAGAAGCGTTCCTGGCTCCAGCCAGAAATAACAAGGCTGGTTTTATAAAAAATACCAGAACGCTATCCCAGGCATCTAACTTAAAACAAGCAGCAAAAGTATATGCTAAGGTCGCAGGCGTGCCTGTTGCCACGGGAACTGGCTTGATAGTTCTTTCGGCTTTCAGCGATAAAATTCCATATTTAGAGAATGAGAACACCAAGAATGTTCTTCTTGCCACGGGATTGGGCCTTACAGTCTATGGGGCAGCAAGAGGAGCCGGGGTAAAGTTGGCTTCAATCAGGAAGGTTAGTCTAACAAAGATGGCGAATGTGTATGCGACTGTGAAAACAGGCACAGACATGGCTTTAAATACGGGAAGCACTTTATTTATCGTTATTCCTGGGTTACACGGAGTTGTTGAGGGAACAAGTAAAGTCTTTAGCGATTATGTCGTTCCTTATACAAATACAAATTGGGAACGGGCATTAATGAAAAGCAGTGTCGCGGCATTTTGGGATGATCTGACTGCAGTGAAATATAAAGAGGCATCAAACTTAGCGGATGTATTAAAGATTTCTTGGAATGCCGCTTTATTTGGACTGGATGAAAAGACGGGAAAACTAAAAGTAAATTCCGCTGTAGATGTTTTAAAGAACGAAGGTCTTCCTTCAGTCCTAGGAAAAGTGCAGGGACATAATTATGTCTTTGCCTCAATTCTCGGTGTGGGAATGCAACCGATACAGGGAGTGCTCTCTAACATCAAGGCTATGGACATGGGAAGAAGATTTAGGGCTTTTGGTATGGGCTTGGAAAAGAGTGCTGGACTCGGGCTCGATGGACTGCTGACAAAGCAAACAGGAAATGTGTTTTCGCAAGGCGTAAAAGGAGGCATTAAACGTAGCGCTGATATGATAACGAAAGGAATGGTTGAGGAGGTTGTCGTAGAGCAAGCCGTTGGTATTATAAGCGCGCCTGTTTTTGCTCTCCTGGGTTCAATCCATCCTTCCCTACGCGTTGTTATGCCTACGATAGAAGAGATTTGGCAGGAAGTAGCTTCACCTAACGGTATTGCCGGCCCGAGAACGCAAGCAAACAGTTTCTGGAACAGCCTTTATCAGGGTAATGGATTTATCAAAGGAGTCAGTTTTCCCCAAGCAAAATCTTCGGGTGCAGGCGGAAGCAATCTGGTTGGAAAAGGATTTGGCGCGTTTCAAAATACGCCGGAATTATTTTCAGGCCTAATTGCACTTCCAAAGGGAACAAAGATTACTGTTGAGACGTCGGAAGGCGGCAGAGTATTCGAAAGAATATTCGAAGTAGATAGTGTGTCAGATTGGCAGAAGACATTTACGGTTCAATCTAAACGCGCGGAATTTGGGTCACAGTTAAACAGTGGTCAAATACATCCTTTCGAATTAAGGAATGTTTTAGGCGAAGAAGAAAAAGGAGCCGCTACATATACCGTCGTCGATCGATTGCAGGCGAATGAAATTAATGTTCTTATGACAACACCGTTGGATGCTGATGTTGTATTAGTTGGAGATAATGGTCGTAGCGTCACATTCAAAGCGAACGAGTTGATGCCGGCGGTGATCGAGAGACTGGGATCTGATGAGAATCTATTGAACGAAGTTAAGAGTATGGGTTTTGTCCCGGGGCAGCAACTAAGCCGTGAGTTTTTAACCATACCTTCAAAGAGTGATGTGCCTGCCGTATTGGGAGGATCCGGCGGAGAGGTAATTACCCTACAAGTAAATGATGTTACAGGCAGTATTTCTTCTCCTCAATCGAGTTTAATAGCAGCGAATATTGCTGACAGAAGAAAAGAATTTCATCTTACGACTCTTGAAGCTCTCTCATCAGCGAGTTCATATCTTGATGCGAAATTGGAAGATTTGAACATTAGTGTAGAAGAAATGGAAAAAGATTTTATCTATCAGGAAGCGGAAGCCAGACATGCGGGAGGGGCCGCGGCATTCAAAGAGGAGGTAGTTTCTTATAAAACCCAAGAGGTCCGTTTGGGTGTTGCTGAGCTAGAACGGTTAAAGAGCGATGTCCAGAACAATATGGATAGTAAAAAATATCAGGAGCATTTTCTGGATGGTGAGAAACAAAAATTACAAATAAAAGGAGTTGACCAGGCTACAATCAGCAAGAAAATCACTGCCCTAAAAACGAGGATGCAAAAACCGGAAAATATTCAGAAGGCGAAAGAAAAAGAAATAGGCGAGATCGATAAACAATTAAAGGCGTTAAATAACAGGCTTGCAAAGATCGAGAGCGGCGCGATCAACTTACGAGAAGTCTTTTATGATAATCATGTTCAGGGCAAACAGATCGATTATATTTTACGAAATGAAATTCCATCACCGGGACATACCTTCCCGAAAACATTATTTAGCGGGTTCACGGGTACAGGCAGTGCGGCTGCGCAAGCATTTGTTGACCATGTAGCGGCAGAACGATCCGCAGGTTTTGGCTCTTTGAGAACATCAGAGATGACTAAAGATGTTTTTAAGAACGCTTATCAGGATGAAGATATCGGCGTTCTAAGGGCGGAGCTTGGAGATAACCTGTTCAAACTTTTCACGATTCTCGACACTATGGCCGATAAGGAAAATGTGTTTAATTTAGCAGCGGCACTTTATAATAACCGAAGACAGATCACAGGGCTTCATTCAGAGCAGTTGGTCGCGTTAGGCCAAGAGATCCATCGTTCAAGAACCAGCGACGCGAAATTGGGAGAATTAAATCAACGATTACCCCAAATTCTCAATAACGTCGAGAACATGCAGGTTAAAGGATTACCTGCAACTTACCGGGTCCTGGGCGAAGAGAGAGATATCTCAAGGATTGAAAGAACCTTGAAACGTGCTCCGGGATTAATTAATACGGATATCCAGGCAATACCGGTAAAGGGTGTAACCTATGCTTTATATGATACAACCGGAGGGCGTATTCTAGATATTCAGAAAATGGATAATCTTTTGGATCTGCATAAAAATTTGGCCCACGAATCCAATCACGCTGTTTTCAAGACATTGTCTTCGGATGAAAAGGAAAAAGTTTTTGAACTGTTCAACGCAAATGAACAGGCTATAAACAAATTGAGGACATCGATGCTTTATTTCAGGATGATGGAGCAGGGTGGAAAATGGCGGGAAGACTTGTTTAATAATTTGGGAATAGATCTAGAAACGATGGATCCAGACACAGTATTTGATGTTGTAGATAAGATAAAGCCACATGTTACTGCTCACGAATACATGTTCGGTGTCATAACACGGCCGAGTCATCGGGAAATAACAGAGAGGATGGAAGCAAAGGGTGAGACGAGAGAGAAAGCTGAACAGGCAGTACTAGAAAGCAAAAATAGAGATCTTATAGAAGAGTCTATAAGTGTGTACCAGGGATTCAGGGCTTTAGACAGTGCAAAAAAGATGTCTGAATCAACCACAGAAGATAATTACAGAGTAAGAAACATGTATACCCCTCAGTTGGATCGCGAGCATAAGGCTCTTCAAAAGCTAGCAAGTATTGTTGGGCCGGCTCTCAAAAGGGATACAGAAGTATATGCAAAACTTAATGATTCATTGCAGACATTGGAAAGACTTGAGGATGCGGGTGGAGCTATTAGAGCCGATATGATCAATGTGTCTGGAGATGATGGGCCAAAAACATCGTCACCGATGATGTTAGCAGGTGTACGAGAGAAAGATGCTTTTCAAAGTCAGGAAGCAACAGATAGATTTTCAATACCAGATTTTAGCAGAGGAGAAGCTGGTCTTTCTCAGGTGACATCACCACCGACAGCGGAAACATCGATCGGATCATATCAGGAGCTGGCCTTGTCGATGACTCCACCGACTTTACTTTCTTCAGGATCCCCTCAAACTCAAAAACAACCTTCCCGCCTCTTAAAATCTTTTGCTGATACAGATGATCAAGATCAAGTTCGTGTTTCTTCTCCTGTGAAGAGAAGTTTAATGGGTAGCTTGAAAAATAAAATTGTCCCTGTTCTCCTTTCGGGGATTCTGATGCTTCCGTCAACGGGCGAGTTTTCTCCAGCCGATAGAACGGCTGTGGAAAATTTAACCCCACCGAATCAGTACTCGCTATCTATAGGAGAAAGAAGGAATATCGAACAAGTAATCATCGGGGAGGAATTAGGTGATCGATTTACTGTATCAGAGCGTGAAGGACAGATTAACATTGCCTTTGCGGATATCTCACGATTTTCGGCAAGAGAACAAAGGATTCCTGCCCAAGAGCCGATAGTTTTGGCATCAGCAGGACATTCTCTGACGCCGACGGGGGAGCAAGTTACTCCTGCGGAGACACGGGCTCAGACCGCGAAAACAGAAAGAGTACAATTAGCGAAATCAGAAGCGCCTCTGCAGGGGCAGGGAAATCTTCATGTAGGAAAAGGAATAGACGAAACGACAGGTTTTTCGGGGCTAAGCTCTCGATCAATAAAAGATGGGGCAAAACAGGAAAGCAGTAAAAGGGTAACGGCAGTCAAATTAAAAGCGGTTTCACACGAAAATTCTTTATCCAGCCAAACAATGCGGGAATCTGGGGCTCAAAGAGATACTTTAAAGATCGAAATAGGAAAGGAAACTGTTCAGCAAAAGGAACAGATGGTTGTTCAACAAAAAGAACAGGCTCTTCCTGTCCGGCAACAAGAGATATTATTCCAAATGGAGCAGATGGGTCCATCACGAACGAAAATCGCTTCTGTTCCAAAACGTTTTCTTGATATGACGGTTCCTGTAGACCCGTGCCCCGCGGGTTCGATTTGCGCGGGAGGCGGCCTGTCTTTTGATACTTCGACGATCGTAAGCGGTTCTTCGTTCGCGAAAGACAGCGGCATAGAAAGCAGAGACTTTTCCAAAACATTATTTGCCGGCCGGGAAACAATGACAGCTGGTTCGCCGGCTGAAGAAGGGCCGATGGTTAGAACCGCTGACCTAAGATGGAACGACGTTTCTCAACAAAGTTTTGGCTCCGAATTCCCTCTCATGGACGCGAGCGACGATGCTGTTGATATTGATGTCTCTGCCATGAGGTCTCTACACAAATACGCGAAAGCGGGAATATTAACGGAAGGAGCATCCAACGCGTCTTCTCCGATAAAGCCAAGAGAAGATTCAACGGAGACGTTGGATCTGTTTGATCCGGCTGATTCCATAATAGCTCTGGAAGATCGCATCAATGAATTGAAACCGCGGCAGTCGATCGATAATGTTTATCTTGATGAGCTCTTTCACGAACGGTATGGGAGTACAACTTTTTCTGATGACAGAAACGAGAATGACAGGATAGTTTACGAGAATGTTAAGCTCGATTTAACGGAGGATTTACGGCGTATGGGAGCGCCCGACCGCGCGGAAGACGTCTTAAATCGATTTTTAAAAGGAGAACAGGTCAAGATTGATATTTCAGATCCGGAATTGAGGGTTAATAATGAGATCGTCGGCCTATACGCTCGAACGGAGCCGGGAGATCGTCAGGAATTCACAGGGTTTGTTTTGCCTAAAAAGCGCGAGGTGTTGGCAATTGAGAAGATTCGGGGATATGAACTTCCTTCAGACGCAGGGGTACAGACAATATTCAATTTCGATCCTAACAGCAAGATCAGGGAACATGTAACGTTTAAGCTCGACCGCAATCATTATAATCGGGACATTACAGAATACGGAGGTATTGATATTAACATGGAAAACGTTGTTGTCGGGGGGCTTTCATCGGGACGCCGCGGCGCGCTTTCTATGATTTTCCCCGACTATGCGGAGAGGTATGATTTCATAAGAAAAAATCAAGCTGGGATTTTTGAAGCAAAGCCCCTTGAAATAGTAACCCGGAATGTAAGTATTGCAACAAAACGGTATTACAGGGAGGTGGCAGAAATAAACCAGTTTGTTCTTCAAGAAGATGAAAAGGGCGCAATAAAAGGCCTTGGCTTAATCCATCCGCATATTATAGAGGCCCCGGGAAGAATCCAAAAAAACAAGAAGATGGTTGCCGATATATTACAGGACAAATCTGTCCGCAATCATCTAAGCCCAGATTTTTATAAATTTGCCCGTAATGTTTCTCAAAATACGGATATTGATGTGGAGGAGTCCCGAACATTTTTATCCTCTAAGGATTTCTTAACACTATTCACTTCTACGGGTTTTAATGTCCCGGGACATAGAGCGCGGGCTCTTTTCTCGGCTATAGCCGAGATGGATGAATTTGGGGACACAATTACGGGGGTTAATGTTGTAGATCCAACTAGCACACAGATGCCGGATGAAGAAGTAGATTATCGGACTGGGGTCGCGAGAAGAGTGAAGAAAATCATTAGGAAAGCTTCAGAGAATGAAATATTTGAGGTTGAAGATCCGAAAGAAAGAGCGTTAATCGTTGAGCATTATTTGGGAATGAAGGATATTTCAGTTCGAAACACAATGCCTTACTATGTGAACATGGCTAGAGGCAAGGTGCCTTCTCCTGTAACGGCACAGATTTCTTTTAAAGACGTAAAAACTTCTTCACCGATTAGATCTTATCAGAGGCTGGCCCTGCCTGGATCATCGCCGTCGGTTGCGCCTGAATTAGAGCAGACAGGTATTGTCGAACCGAAAGAATATAGTGGTATATTTTCTCCGGCAGCTCCAATGCCGAAGGGCAGGTCGCCGCCGGCTATTAAAACAGAAGCGGGAAGTAAGAAGTTCGAAGTATCTGTTCCTCAAGCACCCTTACCTATATCACCCGTTATCTCCTCGCCAATCATTCCGACAATTACGCCGGTGCCGGTAGGCGGCATCACACCAGCTGTGACTTCATCCCCGATGCTCATCCTCGGAAGCAAGAGGACGGATGCTACTGCCGACCGCGCGCTGTTATCGAAACTGCGTGATGTAGAAGTGACGCATATCGAAAAACGGGGCACGATTCGTATCCGGAATACAGATACAACTAAGGCAAAGAATGTATTAGGCACAGAGATTGCCGCGGGAGAGGCTGTTGAGGCTTTTGTTGTTCCTACGGGGAACATTTCCCATGTGGTTCCGTTTGACAGTAACGAAAGGATACTGACTGATATCAATGTCGGCGGGGTTGAGTTTAGAGCCGGCGACAGGGTTGATCTGGCCCGCGCGGAAGGCATCACAACGATTACCGTCTTTGATCAGAATGATTTATCCCGGCAAAAAGCGACACTGACTATGAACCCGAGTTACGAAGCGCCGGCTCGCGAAACGGTAGATACCCTCGAAGGATTTAAAAGCAAGTTTATCGACGTTCAGAGAATTCAGCAGAACCCGGCAGATTCAGAGAATCCGATCGTTATCGTTAAGGTCACAGAGCAATTGAAGACACAAATAGCACAGCATCTCAATGGTACACAGCCGATTTCCAAAGTCCAGACAATGGACAAAACAGTATTACAGAAAACGTTAAGAAGTCTTCAGAATGTGGACAACGAAAACCTTGCGTCAATTCCTATGAGACATTATGAACACATTGCTGAGATTAGGGATGTCAGTTTTGAACGTACATTAGGGAAAGCGAACGATTATGTCGCAAAGAATCTCGTATCCATGGCCAACAATGTAGCAACGGTTGACCGGTTTGTAAATATTAAGGAGATCAAGCCAACAGACACGAAATTCAGTCCTTATCTTGAGACCTCAAAGACTGTTTATCAGGATCTGGGTGATGAGCGAATTACTTCTGACAATCGATTCAGCAATGTTGCTACTGAACGTGAATTGCTTAAATCGATGTTGCAGCCAGGAGACAATTCCGCGCAGTTGATTATTGCCAAAGATATCGGTGACATTGAAAAAGGATATGACGCGTTCTTAAAGCGAGAAGTCGCTAGTGGCGAGATGACCGCGTTGGATGTCGATAACTTCAAACGTAAGTTAAACGAGCGTGACTTGATGGCGACATTTGACAGAGAAACGCGGACGATTTTTATGCCGCAAACGGACAATAGTAGAGAAGCCATTGAGCATGAAGTGATCGCGTTGGCGAATGCTGTAACAGGACGGCAGAAGACAGATAGAGAAACAGTAGCAGAACTCAGCGCGCGTTATGAAGCTTTAGGGCGCGATACAAGCGTCTTAACGGATCGGTCCCAGGAAAGGACAACGTTACGGCAGAGGGCCTCTGTCACAACGGATGTCATCCGCAGCGCCCCGAAGTTTGAGCTTACGACGGCAGCATCGGGTGTAAAATTGCATACCTTGTCTGTCGCAGAACAAGCAATTAGATTCGGCTTGTCCCAACCCGCGCCGGTCGTGTTACCAAAGGGCAGTCTTGAATTGGCCCATTCGACGGAACTCTTCGGCACTATTATTAAAGTTCAAGAGGATTATGAACAACCAGGAGGTTTATTGAGTTCGTCCTTAGACGGTGCGGTAATATCATCAAATAAATCCTTAAAACAGTCGGCTGCTGAATACATATCAAGAAACAGATGGAATGACGGATGGTTTGCTCCTGGGACAAGATCAGGATCTTTGGCAGGGATCACTGAGCAAAGACTAGATTCTTATCTGGTCAAACAAAATATCCGCTTTCCTAAAGGGTTTACTCAAGAAAAACCTTTTATGGAAATAAGCAATATGGAAAAATTTGCAGAGGGCAGTCAGGGGACTGTCTATCTCGGCTCATATAGTCCGAGACAAGGAAAGCTTGGCAGAGTTGTTAATAAGGTTCTTGGCTCTAAAGAAGGCAGGCAAGAACGAATCCTTGTTAAGATTTTCGATAAAGTTACGGGGATAATTGAAAAAGATATCGATGAACTAGTTACCATAAATCAACGTCTTGAGCAGCTTGGCGAGCCGGTAGTGCCAATGGTCAAAGTTGAAACAAGTGAAGGAATCGGGGTGGCCATGCCGCTTGTTGAGGGTGTAAACGTAGAGACAGTCATTCATCCGCGATATAATCCTGAACATAATCCGGACTTTTCGTCAAAATTAATTGATCGGGCTGAAAGAAACCTCAGTCGTATAAACGAAGTTTCAAGAGGGCTTGTTGATTACCGTCGTTATTCAGATCCTGCAGATTCATATAATGGCCAAGTCACCGATAATTACGAGAATTTTATTCTAACGAACCAGGGATTTATGGTTAACGTTGATCCCATTGACGTAAAACGGTTAGTGTTTTTGCGGAATGTAGAGAAAATAAAAAGAGAAATCGATCAACTTGATCCAGGAGCTCACGATATTCCAGAATTGAAGAAAGAATTGAACATATTAAAAACTGGACAAAATCTAA
>JAGLQN010000073.1 GCA_023136835.1 Candidatus Omnitrophota bacterium
GAAAAGGGTCAGGTTATGATCGATTATTAAGCCTGTTAAGCACAAATATTCCTCGATCTGTCATGGATCAAAAGATTCAACCTGCCCCCTCGCCGGTAATGCTTGATTTGTCAAATGATCAAGGTATACAGAAACTGACCGATGTTTTGGATCACACGGATTATTTTTCCGGACGGGATAGAAATAAGGCTGTACGGCAGATAGAAAGACAATATGCCGGTCAGAAGTTTGACAACGAAATCAAGGTTGCGGGGTTGGATGAAAGTGCTTTGATGACATTCACTCAAAAGTTTAAGAAACCCATCAATGTTCGGGCAGGTGATTTTACTACGAGGTGGAGCGATGTGTTGCAGAATACAAGCCGTGCCCAAATCACCCGGGCTGTAAAAGCTATATCAAATATAGAACAAAGACTGGCCGAGTATGATAATGCTATTGCTTACTTAGAAGGATCAAACCCAAGAGATGGCGAGAATGGTTTTGCTGTAAGAGCAGATTGTTGGATTCGGAATCAGCATATAGCTGGTTGGTTTAAAAAGGATTTGGGTAGCGAGAATGTTATTTTTGCAAACACCGGAAAAGCAAAGGGTGATACAGGTTACCATGCGTTTATTTTATTTAGGATAGGAGACACCTGGTTTTCTGCGGATTCCGCGGCGGATCAATTTGAACCGGATATTTTTAGGTCAAGTGATATCGGCTTAGTGATCATGCCTGCCGGCCGCGGCAATGTTTCGATTAATGAGATCGGAGAGATTTCATTTGAAAAAGGAGCGAATACTGAATGGGCATTTAGTGAAAACTTAAGAATCGCAGGTTCTGGATCCCTTGTTTATGGAGAGACACCTAAAGTCGAGGTATTTGATGCCGGTTATCAGGCAGAGAGAGACAGAGATTTAATGGAGTACCGTCAGGCGATGGGATTAAAGGGCGCCTCCTCGCCGTTGCAGATCAAGTCACGTGTCATCCAGCCGACGAGGGGAAGGATGCAAATGGCGCAAAGTTTTTCGCCGGTGACAATAAAGAATTTCGACATAAGGCCTGCCTGGAAGATCAATACGCGGCAGGAGAATGATATTATTATTCCGCATACCACGCGGGAAATGGAAACAAATATTGACAAAGCGTTTCGTGCTGGAAAAACAGCTCGCCCCCGCGGTTACTCAGTTCTTCCCGCGAAAAACGGTGTCATAGTTGTCACAGAGGCAAAAGAACTGATCAAAGGGATCATGCCTATACGTGATGAAATGGTCGTGCTGGGTGAAGAGGCGGATTATAAACGGTTTTATCCTCTGGAACAAGGCACAGATGGCAATGCTGTTAGAGGAAAAATAGCGATGCCCGAAACGCTCGCGCAAGGCCGCATCCTCGTGGTTTCTAAAGATCAGAAGATTTCTTCTTCCGCGCGGAAAGTATTATATGGGCCCGACGCCAATGAGATCTTCGGGACCGACCGCGATCTCAGCGCCGGAACAATGGTGGCGAAGATGCAATCGGTCTTTGACAGCAATAAAGTGTCTCCCGGATCGGTGATCACGGTCCACGGAGACCGGTTCAGCACGCCGATCATGGAAATGACCAGTGAGATAGAAAATGAAGTCGCGAGGGTTTTCCATGGAACCAACAAGAGTTATAAGCTTGTGCCGACATCTTCTTCTCCGCTGGTGACTGTTTCGGGGAATTCTCCCGAAGAAATCATGAAAGGCATTACCATGCCCGCGGGCAGGCAAATTGTTTTACTGGATAGAGGTAAATTTTATAGAATGACACAAAATAACAAAGGGAAGATCGTAAAAGTATCTTCGCCGGTCGCGCCCTCTTCCCTTAATAACAGGACCATCATTGTAGCCGCCGCGGGAGAAGTTATTCCGGTTCCCGTTATGCGCGAGCTTTACGGAAAGAGCGCTGGCGTGTTGTTCGATGAGATGAGCCCCACTGCCGGACGGGTCAGCGAGACGATGACACAGATCATGTCGGTAAGGGTCCCGGCGAGCAGTTCTCCGGTATATAACCGGTTCGCGCAACGAAGGCTACGGCGGCCAGTCCGGGACTTGCAGGTTCGTTTTAAGCCAATTGCCGTGAATCTAAAAGTAGCGTCAGTGGCCGCGTCGCCAATGATACAGCAGGTGACCGCTCAAGGACGAGTGGTTGTCGACTCTGGTGATGTTGCTAGATGGATGTTATCCCATTCAAGAGGGAAGATGAATAAGAGCGAGGCGGAACATGTTTCTGGAGTCCTCGCGACATTATTGCGCGATAAGAATGGAATGAAGATTATCGAGGCGCCGGAACGGCTTGAGAAACATTTTAAGGAAAACAATATCGGGATAAGCAGGGCATCGATAGACACGGTGGCAAAAGCGGCAAAGATGCTGCGGGAAACGCCGGTTGAGAAACTTCCGTTCCCGCTTAGCCAGGCCATTGTTATGAATTCAAGAAAAGCTATTGAAACGCGTCTGGGAGATGTCGGCGGGCAAATCATGACGCAGAGTTTAGATGCCGGATTAAGAGAAGTTGAAGACGCGGTGAAGATTTTGCAAGTTATGGTGCGCGACAATAAGAATATACTTAACCAACATCCGGCATTGATCAAAAAGAAATTACTCGAGGAGAATAAATATAGGATTAAGCCGGAATTGGTCGATATCATCGTAAAAGTTATTACAGAAGAAGGCAGGGCGGATCATACCCAGCCGCCCAAGATCCAGTTTTTTGCTCCGGCATCGAAGCCTCAGTCCGGGAAAACGCCAAAGACAATCGAACGACAGATCAATGAGGCGACACAATATTACGGGGCGAAAGATTTCCATCTTTATGATCAGATGAGTGAGACGGCACGGGCACGTCCTTTGGAGGTGAAAATTGCTGTTCATTTCTTGGAAAACATCCGTCCCGAGGGGGCTGAGTTCATTAGAGAAATGGACGCCCAAAAACGATTAAGTTCCCGGGATGTGCAAGGATACGTTCAAGCCATAAAAAGAATAGAAACCCCTAAATTAGTGAAGATCATCAATAAGAATGCCGCCTATGCCGATTTAAAGAATGTCAGTAAACAATTTGAAGAAAATTATCTTCCGGATTACAACACATTGAGGATACAATTAGCGGAAACGGGGGAAAGCACTCGGTCTATGCCTGAGATGGCTAATAAATATGTTACTGTTTATCTCGACGGAAAAGAAAAAAAAGTGCCATATATATTGGCAGCCAGCATGGCAGAGAGATCGCGGAACCCGGATGGAATGACCGATGCCGTAAAATACCGGATGTCTGTGGAGCCTCTGCAAACTGACGCGATAAGGACTTTATCCGTTTCTTCACCGGTTGAGATCAGCCAGGCCATGAAAGCGGCGGGGAAGGTGGTCGGCATGGAAGATTGGGAGATTGATGGATTGGTTGAAGCTACAGTAAGGCTCGAGATGGAAGTTGATTCTACGCAAGATCCGGCAAAACTCAAGAAATTATTAGATAAAGAAAAATCGTTCCTCGTCCACGCTCTTGTCAATAAACCCGATGCCGTTGTCTGGCTGGCCCAGGTGACCAATCCGATCAGGCCCGGTGACAGGAGGATCGTGATCGATAGGGACATTGCCTGGGCGATCCCTCTTTACGCGGGCGTTCCGGTGATGCGCTATGATGATACTTATGGAAGAGTGGAAATGCTGGCTCCCGGGGCTTCGGGAATCATTGAAGCGGTGCCGTTTACCCAAAAACAAGCTGTTCTGCTTCGAAAGAACAATATTGAGCCGGTCATTGTTGGCAGGAGCTCGGCGGAGATTAGAAAAGTCATGGAGGACGTGTTCACCACTATGGCGAGTGAAAGTCTTCGCAAACGGAATCCGCGCGCGTCAAAGCTGATGCAGGAAATACCAAAGATCAGCGCTATTGTACGGGCCGAGGAGACCGCGGCGAAGATCATGAGTTCTAAGGGTAGCAGGTTGGATCTTCGAACAGCGACGGTTATCCCGACGCAGTTCGCGCAAACGGACCAAGGGGACGATAGGATCGTCCTGATCGGCGTTACGGAGGACCAATACAAAATATTGCGTACACAGCAAAAACGGAATGTCGCGTCCAGTTCAACGGAAAGTGAGATCTATTTCTTTAATAAAGACGGCAGTTTCTCGAGATATAAACCGGCAAGCTCACCCGTCGAGAGGCTTTTTGGAGCGCGAGAAGAGAAGATGCCGATCTCCGCGGTGCTGGAGAGAATGTATCTGCAGAACGCCGCGATCGTTTTTCCGTCTAACGCGAAACTCTCTCAAAAACAAGCGAGTGAATTTTTCGGAGAAAAATACTATAGAGTCCATCGGGGGGCCAAAGTTAATTTGGCGGATACTTCCATTACGCTAACAGATCAGGAGATCGATCAATGGCTCGAAACAGTTGGCGCTCTCGATGAGGACATGAGTAACAAGGCCTTTAACGGTAGAAGGGTTACAGGCAGCAAAGGGTCTGATCTAAAGATCTTCAGCGGTATTACGGTTACGGATTCAGGGGAGAATGAGGCATGGATCACCCATGTCGCTAAAGGGCTTCTGCCCGGCGGAAAGACTAGGGGAGATCAATATTTCATCACACTAACCCCGGATCTCGTATTAAATTCTGATAAGATCATGCCGGCGGTATTAAACACGCCCGTAAAGGGGGGAATGAAGTTAACGGATAAGGCAAAAACATTTCTTTCGCAAGCCCTTGACGAGATGAAGGCGGATGACACGAACAAATTGGCTCAAACGGCCTTGCGAACGGTGGAAAACGTAATACATAATCCCTACGCGAAAGTCCGCATTAAGCGTATGGAAGCAACAGCAGGCCGTGAATATATCGCAAATATGTTCCCCGATGAAGTTACTATTTCGGACTTAAACCGGCTGGTCAATCATATGGCTAATATTAAAGGGGCCCATGAGGTCAGGGCGGCTTTAACCGCTCCGGTTATTACGACGCAATATGTTGACGCGGGTCGACAAGATCACAGGAAGTATGCGCGGGATCTTATGGAGGAAAAAGGGGTTGAGGCGGCTTCCCAAATGATCGCGATGAGGCCCATTAGACAAGAATATGAACAGAAACAGGCGACTCAAGAGGCTCAACGGGCGATGCCGGTGACTTCTGTGGCCGGGTTGCCAGGATCCGGCACAGCGGCGGATGATTACTTGATGAAGAAGGCGGCTTCACCGATTACTGAAGAGAGGACTTCATCTCGAACTGATGTGTATGAAATGAGAACCGGTCCTCCGGTCGCGGCTTCACCTGTTATTCCGCGAGTTCCTGTAGCCATACTGCCATTACCTGCCGTATCTTCGCCAGTTATGCCGGCGACGGTCACTCCGATTACCCCGATCACACCGGTTATAACACCGATGTTGCTTGGAACCAAACGGACCCCGGGAGTCCATTCAGGTATCGAGCAGCTGGCTAAGATGAGTTCCCCGGTTGAAACAAGAGATCCCGCGACGTGGACGAGCCTTCCAGGCAAAAACAGTTATCCAATCTTTGAAAAGATCGACGGCAAGAAATACTTGACGGGTATTGTCAATCCTGGCCACGAGGCTATCAGCTTTGATCAGCCCATCGCGATAACGCGACAGAGAATTCCCCAGTTTAAGGATTTTGGTAAAGACTTCAGGCAGCATCAAGTGGACGTAGACGAAGAACTCAAGCCGACGGCGCGTGTTCTCGAGCTGTCCGATCGCATGATCTCTGAGATACAGACCAGCAAAGGCATTGACCTGACCCAAAGAAACGGCGTTAAGGAGATCACTCATGATATGAGCCGCGTTGTGGGTGATTCCGGCAACAGGGTCTTTGTTGTTCCGCGAGACACCTACTCTGAAATGATGGCCATGAGCGCCACAGACTATAATGATTTTGTCAGGCCGAAAGTAAATGCCGCTTTGGCAAAGGCCTCATCTGTGGATATCCGAAAGAGTGTTGATCCGCAATATCTCGACCACAAAATCGCGGCCCTCAAATATTTTAAAGAAAGCCCCGAGATCCGCTTAGTGACAACAAATGTCGAAGACCTCAATAAGGAAATAAAGATATCGATCCAGAGCATTCGCTCACCCTTAACGCGGGCTCAAGCCATGGAGACCTTCGATCGCAAGTTCCCCGGCGTGACCACGACAATCGACGGTAAAATTTTTGTCACCCAGAAAGCTGTCGAGCGATTCAGCGATTATCATATGCAGGAAATAGGGCGGGGCGATCTTCTGGCGAGCAACAGTAGGATCAATAAGATTGAGAAGCTCAACGCTGTCTATCGCCATGAGGCGAATGTGATCGCGAATCCCAACGCGTCCTATCGGGACATTATCGCAAAGGAGGCCGTAAAGCAGCCGATTCTGCCTAAAGGGATTACGCGCGGAAATGTACAGAGAGTGGACAGTGAACTATTTAAGCGCATGATGAGTTCTCCGCAGTATGTTGACCGGATGAGACAAATGAAAGTTTCCTCGCCGGTATTTGATAGGTCCCTTTCTGTTGAGCGGCACATGAGATCTATTGAGACACGTGATGAATTTACGAGAGCGCGTACTATCCCTGCGCAGATCGTGCGACTGGGCAACAGAACCAATCGATCTGTTGATTTAAAAGAGGCTCAGCGGGCAAGCGACTTGTTCTTCCGGTATGGAAATTCTGTGGTATACGGCGGAAGCGTTGACGCGATTTCGAAGTGGTTAAGAGAAGAGTACCGGGTTTCCTCGCCGGTCGCCGAAGTGACCGCGCGCGTCGAGGTGATGAGGAGAGACATTCGGAATTTGATCTATCGCATTGAGTCCGTCCAGGGAACATTCGGGCTTGAAGACCGCGTCGGCTCGGGAAACGCGAGAATTTTGGCCCGGAAGATCGTCGAGGCGAAGGTTAATAATGAAATTGTTCCCGGAAGCGTTTCGATCATCTCTATGCCCGAAGGGTTCAATGATTATGCGACGGTTATCAAGGGATTGGATAGCGTCGGCCGTGAAAGGATTCTGATCGTCGAGGAAAAAGGCGGGGATAATATTTTCTATGATACCAACGGAAGGGTTGTCGAGTTTAAGAAGGTCAGCGAGAAAGTCAACGTGATCATCGGCCGTTCCGGAGTTCGCGTTAATCGGGCGAATCAAGACATAGACGATTTCTTTGCAAGGGCGATGGCAGCCGGCAATGATTCGCTGCCGCGCTACAGGATCGATCCGAAGCCGGATGTCCGGCGTATCGACGGGAGGTCTTATGATGTGACACGAATGGGAAGAGATTATAATTCTTCCCCGCTTGCGATGAGTGTTAATGAAGCGATCCAAAAAGGATTCAAGATCGATTCTGTTGAAGTGATCCCGGAGACCGGTGCTTATATGGAGATTTTAAGAGCGGCTCTTCCTAAGAATACGGGCCTTAGTTCTTCTCCTGCTGAACTCAACGATGTTACCGTTATTGTTCGCGCGCCAAACGGCGAGCAGCGCCTTTTGATCAGTCCTATAATTGCCCTTGAAATTGAAAGCGGCCGGCGAACTTCATTGCTTAAAGAGAATCCGTTTACGAATGAGTTTGAGCAAGTCGTGGGTCTGAGGGCTGATGTTACACCGCCGGGTGAGCGGGAAAGCTTGGCTGGCAGAATGTATAAGAGCTTGCTCGGGGGGGTTACCGGTTCCAAAACGCCGCGCGGTATTCCTGTCATAAAATATGACCGGGAATTATCTAGTTTGAATGTAGGCAATGCGATCGACCGCGCCGACAGCACAAAGACGCCGATGCTTGGAGGTCTCGCGACTTTTGTGGATGGATACGCGTATACCATGGGAACACCTTACGCGACAGGAATGAACATCGCCTCGACGCCTGATAGAACCCTGCCGGTCTTCGACCAGAGCCAACAGACGACGGCGAAGGTCACCATGCCGCAAACACCGGCAATAACCACACGGACCCCGGGGGGGGTCCGTTTAAGTTCCTCTTCG
>JAGLQN010000074.1 GCA_023136835.1 Candidatus Omnitrophota bacterium
TTAAAGCGGTAAAGCAATGGCTTGAACAAAAACCAAAATGGCTGCTTGTTTTCGATAACGCAAAAGACCGGGCAGATGTTCAAAATTACATTCCACAAGGACAGATGGGGCATGTACTTATCACTTCCCGAAACGCCAACTGGCAGGGCACCGCCACTCTTCTGGATGTGAAGGTTTTAAAACGCTCAGAATCAGTAGATATCCTCCTGAAGCGGACCGGATATACTGACGTAAAAGCCGCTGATGCCCTGGCAGAAGCGTTAGGTGACCTGCCTCTTGCCCTGGAGCATGCAGGGGCTTACATGGATGCAACGGGAAAATCGCTTTTTGATTACCTGAAAATGTTCACTAACCGTAAAAATGAGCTATGGGACCGTGCAGGACGTCCCCCCGATTACAAGGATACGGTAGCCACTACATGGAACATTGTCTTTGATGAAGTAATGCAATTATCGTCCTCTGGCGCAGATTTATTGAATCTGTGTGCTTTCTTGGCACCGTACGATATTCCTATTGAACTGTTGAATTCAGGGGTGCAATACCTGCCCGAATCCTTGGCTGCTGTGCTAGCCGATTTCCAGGCATTTGATGATGCTGTGGCCCCTCTGCGCCGCTATTCCCTGGTTGAAATCACTGCAGAAACAATTTCAGTTCACAGGTTAGTGCAGGCAGTTACCCGCGACTGGCTGGATGAGGATGAAAAGAAAAAATGGGCCGAAGCAGCCGTACGTACCGTTGATGAGGCATTTCCGTTTGATAGTGATGATGTAGGGACCTGGCCTGTATGTTCACGTTTACTGCCCCATGCTCTGGCGGCAGCAGAACATGCTGAAACTCTTCAAGTGGCTTTAGATTCAACAGAGAGGTTATTGAATCAGATTGGATTATATTTACAAAATCGTGCCCATTTTACTGAAGCGAAAGAGATGTATGAGCGGGCGCTGGCCATCGGTGAAGCTACCTACGGCCCCGACCATCCTACTATAGCAATCCGTGTCAATAACCTCGGTGGTGTCCTGCAAGATCTTGGTGATCTGGAAGGGGCA
>JAGLQN010000075.1 GCA_023136835.1 Candidatus Omnitrophota bacterium
TGAGTACACCCATGTGCAGGTGATCAAAGTCACACAGCATTATCCTGGACAGTGTATCCTGGAGTACATTGCTATCCGGGATAATCGGCACGCCTTTGTATGAAGCGATATCGAAGCCTGCCTCTGCGCCTGCCACAGTCTGAACACCGTTCACGGTGAACTGGACCCGGGTCTTCTCAGGGAACCTCTGCTGTGCCTGGAGCAACTGCTGAATCCTTTCAAGTGTATCATATCCTGTTATGATAGCTTTGTTGTTCATGCTGGCATCGTTCCAGTATGGCCTGCAGTTCGTGAACATTGCATCGATGTGACTCAGTGCCAGAGTTCTTGATCCAGAGCCGAAAGCCTGCCCGTTGACATATGCATCAGCCCAAGATGCGGCTGCGTCCCTATCTGGAGATCCTGTGGCGTATACATCAAGATCGTTGGCATCCAGTACAGCGGAATCGTCAACTTTACCATATGCAATTTCAGCATATGAGGCGATGGCACGATCAAGACTGACCCTGATGCCAGATGATGGTACGGTATCGGCATCTGCCAAGAGTGCCCGGTTCAGCCGGTTCCTGAATTCATCGCTCATATAGTCGACGATCTCAGACCAAGGTACATTATCGCCCTTGCCTTCCAGTGCGGTCTGTAGACTGGACTGTTCAAAGGTTACATGTGACTCGGTTGGGTTGATATCCTGTTCAAGGAAAGTCGGTTTGATTGTAGCTGAGAGTGTAGCACCTTCTGTATTCCCTGGATTGGTAGTCGCACCGGCAGCAGTTATGGCACGATATCCTGATCTCTCCCAAGGTTTCCAGGGTATTGCACCAAGTGCGTTGTATCCGACCAGTATTTGTCGCCAGAGTCTCTGACCATACAGAATATTCCTCACACCGGCTGTGGATGTAATGATTGGTGCATCTTTCTGTAAGTACTGATCAGTTGCCATACCATACGTGGCTCTCTCAAGATCATCGATAGTATTTATCCAGCCTGCGCCGTATGCTTTTCCAAGGAACCTGTTTTGTTCTGCGATACTCTGGGACTGGCTTGCATTCAGTGGTCCTTCGTGAATCTGTGCGTCTACCATGGTCTTACCTCCTGTGTTCCAGGTTCTCCAACCATTGCATCGATCTCCTTGATACTCATCTTTGCGAGTTTGTCAGGGTTTTCCAGCGCTTTCTGGAATGGTGCGCTCATCTCGTGTTTCTTGAGGTCGGGCCTGGGTGTGTCTGCTTCCTTGGTCGCAGTGAGCTTCTTGAGCTCTGCCTGTACGCCTTCCTTGACTGCCTTCTTGATGTCTTTGATAGTCAGGGTTGCGCTGGGTTCGGCTGCGACTTCGGTAGACTTCTCCTTGTCTTCGTCTTCCTCGGGCTCCTCCTCCTCCTCTTCTTCCTCGGGTGGGAAAGCCTTATCGAACTGTGCCTTCATAGCGGTCATTTGCTCGGCTAGTGCTTTACACATAGCCTCTGCATCGAACTCGCTCTTATCGGTAGATTCTGCGACAGGTTCGCCGCCATCTACTTCTTCTTTTTCTTTGGTTTCTGGTTCTGTCATAGAATCACCTTTAGTGATTAATGTAAGATCTGATTTTGCCACTGTATTAACTTCTTCTATTGTGGCCTCTGGGTTCGCTGGTGCATCGACTACTGATATCTCAAATAGATCAATGGCTTTGATTGCATTCCAGCAGGTCTTAGCATCACATTCCTTCTTAGACTCTAATGGATCAGCTCCAATGGATAAGGCAGGATACTCCCCCGACTTGATCTTATCCCAGGTCTCGTCGTGGATACGGTGGCCTTTGTAGATTACCCCTTCCATCCAGAGTGCTGCATTACTATCCTTGTTCCGGAACTCATAGTTGATGTATGATCCAACTTTCCGGTTTGAATGTTTATCGATAATCGTGGCACCCAACTTCATAAACTTCTGCATGGTGGACTTGAATGCACCTATCTCGATCTTATCGCCTTGCTTATCTACGATCTCGGCGGTTGCCCAACCTGCAAAGTGCCTGGCATTCTTCTTCATCTGGGACCATGCGACTTTAGCTGCGCAAGTGTCATCATTATCACAAGTATCAGAAAGTGCAGAGTTGAAGACCTTACGCCACTTAGTCTGGTCAGATTCAGATAAAGCGTTCTGGACTGCCTCGGGTAGTTGGCTATTGGAATCGTAAGGCATATGTGGTGTAATTTAGTTGTGGATTTATTTATAAAGTTAATGTAGTGTTAAACAGAAATGTATATATAGAATACATACATAGTATATATTGTGAGCAATCACAAAGGAGATGAAATATAATGGATAATGACAAAGATTTTTTGAGGAGTCTGTTGAGGACAATAAAAATGTACAAAAACGAACCCGCTGACAGAGTTATTGGAAGACTTCAAGAACGAATAGAAAGGGAGTTAAATTAATATGGACAAAATAAGATTCCTGACAAACACACATGCAATGGATCAGTCCAAAACACTAAAGTCATTATATATTGGACATGAAGGCAAACGATATTTGTTTGTCGGAAAGCCAAAAGCAACACCAATGATAACATATTCTCAACCAGAATTAATTAAACAGGGAATGATTGGGATATATGAGCGTGGCAGTTGTGGGTGTAGTATGTGTACTAAAGGTGATTGAAATGACAATATCCCGAGCACTCTATCAAAGGCATCGAACACCCAGAACTAAAATGCTGAGTTATATAAACATGATCTTGTCGTTGAAATGGGTGCTGTTGAAATGAGAAACTTTTCAACAGTATATTTGTCTAGCCATGAACGGCACGATTTTGAATTTGCAAGTATGACAAGACAACGAAGTGATGATGGTGGATATAGTGATACTATATTCTACATCCCGGCAGATGCGAAGATGGATGGATTATAAGATGCGAAACTATAAACTTGTCTGGTTGAATCGTCCGTGGAATAGTAGACCCGGACTACTTCCGTATGATCAGAGTATTGCCGCCGATTCAAGTCGTAGGAGATATAATGAATTGAGAATTATCCCTATCGATGCTAAACTGGACGGCGTAGGATATTCTGACAAAACAAAATCCAAAGAGGAATAACCATGTCTGAAATTAAATACGGTTGTCCGCTGGCCGGGCAAAAGGATTGTATAGAATCTGATTGTGCTTGGTGGGTTAAAGAGTATAATGGATGTGCTATAACTGTTCTGGCTGTACTATTGGAGGGCAAATCGTGTCAGAGATAACCATCCCAAACGCCGCAGAAATGATCGAGAGAACAGTCAAGCCGGTCGGAGGCGGGGCGCAGGTCCATGTTCCTAAGACGTGGCTGGGTTGCCGTGTGGCTGTGGTGAAGCTGGAGGAGTGAACAATGGAATCTAAGAATGATAAACAATCACTGTGCCCAGTTCTTAAGGCTGCTCCGTTAGTCTCTTGGCCTAGTGAAGAGTATCTAGAATCTATAAAAAAGATAAAAGACTGGGGCGGCGATGCCAGGACGACACAGCATTAAGTGTGGTGATAAATTGAGCATTGTAGAACTGGAAGAATCTTTAGGAATCACCGAAAAAGATAAAAATGAATGTCCATTTACCGGTGAGAACGGTTGTGAGGATTGTCAACAGGGACTTGATATAGACACCTGTAACGAGATATACGAAGAGTGGTTACTTGAGCAAGTGTCTATTATTTGAACTTCGCCCGGATGATCTCCGCAGCCCTAACCTCTACCTCATCGAATGCAGGCCGGAGGTAAGGCTGTGGTTGCGTTCCATGTTCTGCTATTTTTTTCTGTATTGCCATTGCTACACTATCAACATCCTTTGGTTTGACCCCCAAGTCTGACCGCTTCCTGTGAACCCATCCACGGATATCTTCAAATGGTGGAGTGTGTGGGTCTGCACCGAACTCCACATCGGCTGCATACGGCGCATCATACACAACATCCTTATCCAAGAACTCATGCTCGACATGCCCTGACTTCTTCAGCATACCTTCATCGACTGCGACAAGTTCCTGGCTACGTGTGAACACCGCCTCAGCTACGTCTGTTAATCCTTCATCTAATATTTTAAGGAAGTCTTCTGCGGCATGAGGATCAACTTCAACAGATACTACTTTTGCTGATAGCATAGGTCACGACATCCAGTATGGTCTATATGAATTATTTTCATACTACAGGCACCATCTTTGTTGTGTTTGCAGGTTTTTGTCTTGCAGTGTACATATGAGAATAGTTGTCCTAAGTCTATGGGTTTTGTATATACTTCTCCGTGTAGCATTATACCACCCTCACCACAGTACACCGCTCATGAGGATGGCCGACAAAGTTCTTCCAGCCGGTCCAGCCTGAGCCCATCCCGGTAGTTGCTGGATTATCTGTCGCCGGCTTCTGTGATTCTTCCTTGTAGATTGCCTTCATACGGTCAAGGGTCACAGCCCCACCCTCGGAGTTTACCTGATCCTCTATGCGCTTGGATGTGCCTGCAGTCCTTGCATCGTGCTTGACCACGACCTTAAACTTGAATACTTTGCCTTGTTCCTTCTCTTGCCTCTCCCAGCCGATCTCCCTGGCACGCATAGATACAGCAGAAGATTCAGTCCTGATTATCATCCGGGCTTTGTCTTCGTCTAGACCAGTGGCTTCCATGATCTTATCCATCATGGATTTGAGAGATAGTTCTTGAGACTCAAACGCATTTTCGATTATACCATGGATGACAGGGATATCTGCTTTTGGTACGTCTTTGTATTTGGAGTATAGGGCCCCGGCTTTTATGGCATTCATGGCATCATCTACAAAGGCTTTCGATAATAGTCCCTTGTCTATGTCTGGAAGTTCAGGCTCACCGCTGGTACGGCCCGGGTCACGCAACTGGAAAAAACCTGCATCATCACCGCCAGTACTCGGTGGCTTTGCCTCGCCTGAGAACTCAAACGTTCCATCCTTATACTCGATATCAAAGCCCATGTCCCACATACTCTTCGCATTGCTGACATCCCGGGCGAAGCGGTCCTTCTCTGCCATTTCGTCCTGTTCTTCATTGGGGTTCAACTGGAGCACATAGTCAGTTATACCGAACTGCTGGCAGAGCCAGACCAGGACCTTGTCGTTATAGATGCTCTGACCATCCTCGATAGCTCGGTTCGTGACTGTAATCTGTAAGCCTTCGTTGTTTAATCCTCCGGAGGCGCTGGTATCTCCCTGGAAGATCAGGGATACACCGAACCTAGAACCAATCCTTTCTCTGAGTTCCTTCTTAACTTCCAGCATGGCAGGGTTAGGGTCTTCCATTAACTTCAAGTATGATGCTGCAGCTTTGCCTCCTGAATCATAACCAATAACAGGTATGTAATATTTATCCTCATCTAATTTCTTCATGGCTTGATCCCACATTTTAGATAAGGATTCTTGATTGTTCGTAGGGAATGTTAAAATTCCGGGCGCCCTTCCTCGCTCATAGAAATTCCTTACACGCTGCTCTAAATAGTGGTATGCCATGGCCGTATCAAGTATTTTCAAAATGGCTGGATATCCATATAGAATCGAACCATAAAATTTTGGTGAATGGATAATCTCATCACGGAGATAGTATTTCTTTCCTGTTGATGATGCTCCACCAGAGGTTGCGGAGTGTGTAGTCTCGTAAATGGCATCCTGTAATACAGCGCCGCAGATCTCACAGCGATAACCTGTAGCTCCTTTGGTCTCAGTCCTGTGCCTGGGACATACCCAGATCTTACCGCCAAGGAATCCATCTGGTGTGTAGATCTTCTTTATGTCCCGGGGATCAACTGATAATATTTCCTTCGGTGAGCTTGATATAATCTCACCGGCGTTGTCGAACTCATAGGCTTTTGGCAGGAGAAGATAAGCATTATCCCCGACGTTTAAATTAAATTCGAAGTCTGTTAGAACTTCTTTTAATGATTGGTGGTTGTAGTTCGCCGATTCGATGAATGAACTATCTGAGTTATCGAAAAAGTTAATCTGGTTTTTGTCAGGTTCGACTAAGTTCTTGCTGCCGCAGTCGCACTCTTCTACATCCTCCTCATACTCAGCATCACAGTCTAGGCATTTTAAAGTAAACTTAGGCTCCCAGTAGAAGCCACGCCTGAACATCTCTTGTTTTAGTTTTAGTACTACATCTGAGAAGATCGAGACTTCCTGCTCTAGGTAAAATGCATAGCCCAGTGTCGGGGCTATTTCCGCATGGCCTAAGGCACCCCTGGCCCCAAGTCCTGGCCGCTGTGATGGTTTTACTACTTTCTTTGTTAGGAATTTAGAAATGAATGAAGGTAGAGCTATGAATGGCATTGAGTTAAATTAAGTAGTGGATTTATTTATAAAGTTAATTGTTCACATCACGTATAACCAAACACACCACGCTGACCACAGCAGCACAGCAGATATGGCTATCGATTTGCGTATAAACATACGCAGTTTCTTTCGTATCGTTGCGAACATGTTGACTCCACCTATCGTAAACCGGCTCAGATGCGGGGCCGCTGCCACGCATTCCCTGATACATCGAACTATTTTATCATGAATAACATGAGTGAATATTATAGTTCGTGTAGTGCCGAACGGGTTTACGCCCGATTCAGTCTTATTTTTATATTTTAGCAGGTTAAACCACACCGTTACGTACTTGCCTGCTTTGCATCATAGATGAGATTATCCAAATGCTCCCGAAGCATAGAACCACGGGCCGCGGTCTGGTTTTGTCCTATACATTTATCTGATGCCAATTGTTTATAGTTCGTACTTGTACAAACAAAAAGCACCCTATCATATTGCTTCTGTGCTCTTTGATTCTTTTCAATAAGTTCCTGGGTAGTGTGTGACCTGGGCCGTTCATACTCTACAGCTATTTTAACGCCGTTGATTTCTGCTACTACATCAGCATCGTCATGGTGGTTAACGGTCACTGATGCGCCCCTGTGTAACAAGTATGAAGCGATCTGTAGGACTGTAGCGTAGTGGTCAATGGTCTGGTTCATGATTTTTCCATCTTTGACCTTTGATGAACCTATCCAGATACTTGTTGTTCCAGTCTTGAAAGCCCGCTGGATTGTGTGTCGATCTCTCCCTGGTGACAAGGCCTTGGGATCACCGTCTATCCAGTCTTCAATATAAGAATCATGCTCTTCAGCAAGTGGTAAGATGCGCTTATCTAAAACCACAAAACTAGAATCATGCCCTGCTTTTATGGTGTTCTTATTCGTGCCTAAGATTACGTCAGATTCTAGGTCTGTAAGTGCAAAGTTCACAGCAGTAACGGTATTATTCACTTGGCATAATCCCTGGCCTACACCACACCCGCTGAGCGCCTCCATGTCGTGACTAGATAGATTAAAGAACGCTTTGATTGTATCATATGAGTTCGGCTGGACATTGCCCATGATTACATTGACAAACGAATTGTTTTTTAATAGTTCTTTAACGTCTTCGTCCTTTGCATCGCTGGGCTGTTGGGTAGTAAACCAGGCATTAAGGCCGAATGATCGCCCTTGAGTATACATCTTCAAGATGAATTCTGCAAGTTTCTTATCGTTGAGGAATACCCGACCTTCGTCTATAATCACGTTGGTCTTTTTTGATAGGTCAGTATTGAATCGCATCCCTACCATACCTGTAACGAACACGTTCATAGCATCCTGCAGGGTGCCCGGGACGCTGGAGATATCAATTATGATAATGTCTTTATCGAATTTTACATCGGTGGGTCGGTTGATGTATTCCCAAGAAGTTTCTAACCTTGATGTACGATTAAGCATGGCTTCGGCTGATGGGTTCTTATTCTTCGAATCTTCTTTCCAGACTTCCCGTAGATCCAGTAAGACAGGCCACTTCTCACCAGATAAGTACTTCCAGGTGCCCGGGTCCTTCCTGATAATACCATTTCGTCTGTAGATCTCAATGAGAGATTCATTAACGTAATTGTCCATGTTATCGGATGTATTCAGGACCCTGAAGAAAGCAGTCACTAATTCCAAGTGATTATTAAACAGTTCGATATAATCTCCATCTGTCTGATAGCTTGCATTTTCATCTATCATCACCTGCAAAGGATTGATATTGTTATATCCTTTCTTGGCTCCTATGTTAATTACAGCAGCTTTGTCCTTGTAGTATTCAGCAACGGCAAGGTAATTTGTCCGGTTGTCAGGCTTCGGAGTGATATAAACGAACCGATGCCCTAGCAGGTCATAACAGCCCATCAACAATTTCATGAGTAGTACGGTCTTACCTGAGCCGGTGGACCCTACTATCAGATGATGCCCTGCTGCCAGCTTATCCAAGTCGATGATATATGGGGCCTTGTCTGCCTTCCTCTCACCGTAGATAAGCCCGGTGTTTGATAGTGCAGCCACAGGGTCCCGCAAGGGTATTAACTGCCCGCAATCCTCGCTTATCTGCTGTATCTCTGCTTGTTCTGATAGTATGGGGTAAGGCTGTGCTGCCATGAATGTATCTAAGATCATGTAATACGGTACTTCCATATGCGAGATATTCGAGTTCATCACGCCTTTGATGCGTGAGATACCATTTTTTAGTCCTTTTAGTGATTCAGACCACAGCGTAATAATGTATTGGCAGTCGTGGAGCCTTGTTTCATTATTGTAGATCCGGTGGTATATATCTACATAGTCGTTTCCTTCGAGGTCATAACGCAGGGAGTGGGCTGATGTTCCTGATTCCTGTTGTGTTTTCTTATCTATTTCTGTTCGTGAAATCTTATTCTTGAATAGGGCATCATCCACCAAGTCCTGCGCCTCTTCGTGTGGGACTGGTGCACAGCTGTATGAGATGCCGATAAGATATTCTCCGGTGGCCTCCAGCTCTAAGATCTGATCTGTGAAGTCCGGAGCAAGGTTCCTAGGGAATCCCCTGCCAGTCTTTGATGGAGGTATACCACCGATGATACAGGTGGCATATTCTTCCTTATCGATGAGTAGATGGTCTTCAAACTCTTCGATGATCGTAGGGGTGATCCTGCGCACATCTTCGGCGTAGTACTTGGTTTGTGCTACTGCAGCATGTGCGATTTCGTTTTTATTTTTGAATCTTGATAATAATCTCATTTCATACACCGCCTCAAAGCTCTCCCTATCGAATCAGATTCAATAAGCATATTATACCCAATCCCACCTAGTCTTAATCCATCCTCAATACTAGGTGTGAGATTTGTCCTCTCTGCCTCTGCGTCTTCTATATTATCAAACCGGCCCAAGATAATAGAAGCGTAGATATACCGCTTAGTAGGAACCTCTGTATTTGATACTAACATCTTGTATATCGATTCAAGGTGCGCCCGCTGTTCAGCCGTCTTAGTCTCGTCGTTCATAGCGGCTACAACCTGATTTTTGATGCTTATGTCAGTGGTGTACCTTTGCATCTCGAAGACTTTCAAGACCTGTCCATCGTGGATGCGGTCTACTATGTTTTTCGTAACCAGTGCTATAAACGCTTCCAGTTCTGAACCTGTTCGGTTATGTACGAACAATTGGTATATGATTCCATAGCGGTTTTCTGTATACTCGATAAGACCGTTGTGGTGCGCTGTCTCAAGTGGGACTAAGCCTTTCAAGAACTGCAACGGTACAATATGCTTAGGGATAATATGCTCGCCTTTGTGGACCCGGTATCTATACTGGATTTCAAGCATGGTTGAATCTAAGATAGTAGGTGACCGCATCTTCACATAAAATCCGATTCCAGCAGCAATACTAATCATTATCATCACGGATTTGATTATGATTGATGATGCTAATATGAACACCATGAACGGTATGAACATTGTGATTAATCCGTATATGCCGATGGGTATTAACCAGCTCCATGGCATGCCACGATAATCTTCAGATACCTTTCTTAACTTCAGGGAATACATTTTATAACACCAACTTAATCTTATTCTTCGCACTGCCTAACAACTTCATGATAGTGAATGGCCCCAAGATAAATACCAGCGATACTACCAACAACAATAACCCCAATACCAGATATGAAAATAATTGCCCCACAGGATCATATGGAGCAATAAATTTGATGATACCCACACCCACACATGTAATCGCTAAGATAACCGGCTGCATGAAAACCATCATAACATAATATGAAAGTATGCCCTTTCCTAGTCGGTGTGTAGCTGGCACAGCAATCATAATTACTATGATTAGGCAGTACCCCATACAAAGCCCTATTATCAATGACCTCCACACAAATGACGTTGCCATCAATGCATAGACAAAACACATAGCCACGTATAGTGTGACGTTCTCAGGAGTCAACATTATACTAGGTAGCATCCCGGTCATGATCATATTACAGATAATATAGTTGAATAGTAATACTAACCACATCAAGAACGGAATTACTGGCGCAATGACTATTAATATAAATACAGTTTTCATGAATCCTGCCAGTGATGTGCCGGTATTAATCTTCATGCCTAGCAGTTCCCGGGTCGGCCTCAGTCTACTAAATTGCACCCAGGCACCACCTACAAAGATAAAAGCCAAAAGGAAGAGTACATAGAGCAGTGCACTGTTCTGCAGCGCATTTATGACTGTGGGGTCTTTCAATGGATTATACGTGAATGTCGATACATCAAGTAATAACTGTCCGCTCTGTGATGCATTGGCAGTACTCATCGACGAACTCATATTTAGCATGTCGTCACCTAAGCCTATTGCAAATGAATCTAAGCCTCTTTGTACGCCTTCTGCCAGGGCATCTACTGGATTTAATACCATTATATCCTCCTGAGTTGAACAACTATACCAATTATAAAGATCCCTATAATCCCCACAAACGGCAATAACAGCGATGAAAATGTATCCTTCACACCATGCCACTTCACTTCATAGACCGTGACATTATCCACTATATACGCTTCATATGGACTATTGACAGTTACCGTGAGATTATCTGTAGAATAGTTCATTGATGGTATGATGACAAACCCGTTAAACTGTGATAAGTTCCCGTCGTCCTTCCAGATATCTGTTGAATTTATCTGCATATAAGGGCAGTTCTTATCGGTGTACTCTTGGGTTGCAATGCCTTTGTAATGAATTATTGACTCATTATCATAAGTATAATTTATTGATATAGTGTTCTCAGGTACGTTGAGTACCTTGAGCGATGTTTTAGGCGATACTGAATTATTGTAGATCACTACATCCACTGACACATTACTATACTCAGATGATATGAATGTTTTTGGAGCAATCTCAGTATCGATGAATGTCACATACTCATGATAATACTTTTTATGTATCCAGCAACGTGGCGGTATTCCACTACATTTCAATGTTGAGCGGTGCCACAATAGATGTGTGTCAATCTCTGCGGTGATATTATTACCATCTTGGAAGATGCGCTCGTCTGTAATCTTGATAAAATCAAGGTTATTATTCCAGATCAACCCTTCATCCCATATCTTATGTTCTACTATTACATGGTCTTCTGGTGCTCCAGGAACATAGTAAACCCCATCAATCATAGTCATGTTATCATACCCAACAATATCAATCCAACCCCGGATATGTCCTGATTGCTGCACCGTTTTATCAGGATCATATACACCGGAATAGTTTAAGGCATGTGCAAAGTCTAAGTATTTCGTTTCGAGTATCTCTGATATGGTGTCTGCTGATGCAACCGGTAAAATAAGGATGATACAGATTAGTATCACCTTAGAAGTATATCGCAAAGACCATACCTATAGCCAAGATTAACAATATCACAGTGACTATTGCTGAGACTATCCCGATCATGTGCTGTGCTCGTCCGGACGAATTGCGTTGTACAGATGCGGTATTCGCACCGATTCCATGCCCGAACAGACATAACACTGTCACCACGATAAATATCAATGCTGCTAACCCTGTCGCGAACAGAATCCAACTTTGGACATCTGGCCCGAGTGTATTGAATACATCAATTGGATTGCCTATCAATCCATGTGTATCATCTAATCCTATTACTGTTTCGTCTGCCATTATTTCACCTATTTTATATTTAGAATCATATACTTTATATACATCATATACTACACCAAAGTATATAAAGGTGTATGTGGTATATGATGTATATGATGAGACAAAAACACATAAGTATCACAGATGAACAATTCAAATTTGTTGATGATACATTCTTCAAGCTGTCTGGGTTCGTACAAAAAAAATTACAAGAACACATAGAGGAAATTAAAAATGAACAAG
>JAGLQN010000076.1 GCA_023136835.1 Candidatus Omnitrophota bacterium
TTATTCTAACTGCGGGGTTCGTCGCAAATAACCGGCAGGCAAAAGTGGAGGCGAAGCCGGAGGTTTTGACTGTCGGTGTTGATTTGCTTTGTTATGTGAATTTAACTTAACTTTATACTAATAAAGAGATTCTACCCATCTCTATAATTAAGATTTAAATGCCTCCTGATAAGTCTCACGGATTGATTTTCGTAAATATTTCAGTTTAATTAATGAAATAATAGATCCATAAAAAACGCCAAGCATCGCAAGGGATAATCCTAGGCTTCCAGCTTCGGATTCCCCCATATACATAAACACGTTTGGAATAGCTCCTATGCCCATAAGGAAAGCAAATATTGTTAAAATGGCATTCCAAATCATATGTACAGAATAGACTAAATAACGAGCCCATGGATTCCAGTTTTTATAGGCCTCCCATCGCTTACCCCATACCTCCTTCTGCCCGAGTATATGTTCTTCCTGGGGGAAACGAAGAATTTTTTGTTTTATGAAATCCAATATTTCTAGCTTTGGCATCTCTATATCTTGATAGAATGGTTTTTTCTCATCAGCTGCATAAGTCAGGCGCCCGGCATCTTCAGATACTGATATCCCCAATCTATCTTCAATACGCCTAACATCATATCTAAGCTTTCTTATCTCCAGCTCTAGTTTCGCATTATTCATTTGCCTCGTTTTGCTAGATATAACCGAAGATTCATATAGTCTGTAAATACCGTACATGATGACCGGCAGTAGGATTACGAACGCTAAAACATTTGCAAGACTTGCAGATAGATAATTAAGAAACTTAAGGACATCACCCAGTACTGGTAAACCTAAAAGAAAAGTTAAAATCAGTGAGCTTTCTCTATTCCAGTACTTTTTTGCAGTTTCTTGCCATTCGGTTCGTTTTTTCCAAATTTTATCATTGTTTTTTAACGAATCTGGTCTATAGACCCTTACATGTTTAACGGCCTTTCGTTCAAACAATAAGTTTTCACCAGTTCCCTTTTTCATGTAAATTCGGTTTTCTGTAACATCAAGAAACCTTCCTTCAACCTTGACATATATGCCGTCAACACCTATCTGTTTCAGGTAGAGATAGTCATTTATTCGTGAATCATCTTCAGCCTTTACCGTCCCAGCTATTGAAAGTAGAAAAAAGGACGAACACAGAAGAATTATGCAAGATTTCATTGCGGCCCCCGATAGTTCAATGTCAAATCAGATATAAGAAGGCGTCTACACATAACATAGATTAGACGGCCTAATAGCTGTAGCTAATTACGACTAATTGTCGCCATAAAATCATAAACTATAAAC
>JAGLQN010000077.1 GCA_023136835.1 Candidatus Omnitrophota bacterium
GCAAACCATACAGAGATGTATGGCTGAACGCTCAGAAGTCAGCAGAGGTCATAGTACTCGTCAAGAACAATGTCGGGGAAGGACTGAATGATAAGAGGTTTCTGAGAGCTGAAGAAAGCGGAGAAACGCAATGACAGCAGATCACTTCAAAACAGAAGACTACTTGCGTGAGACAAGAGTGGAACTCGATGGTAACGCGAGAGTGCTGAGTGCTTCTCTCACGTTCACAGCAAACGGAAACGATGGTATTGATACATCAATCTTATCGAACCGCCGTATACCGAACGGTACGTACGGTGGTGTGAGAGGCGGCAGATGAAATAATCATCTGCCTCCTACTCGCTTGGAGTTTCATTAATTGGGACAGACCCAATTAACACCCTTCGTTTCCTACGGAAACTCCGGGTGCGGCTATACCCTACGTTTTCTTTGAAAACTTCGGGGACGATTACATGTATGCATTTATGTTCACCGCGCTCCATAAATGTTACATTCATCGATTGTACCGACTTACGTCGTCCTTCGTACTCCGTAAGTCGAACAATCGCCGTATTTTTTTTGTTTTCTCCGGAACTTTTGGTTGCGGGGCGTGTTTGATCATGTGGAAGTTGAGAGATCAACACAGAAGTGCTAAAAAAGGGGGAGAACATGAGAAAACTCATCATTTTAACCGCAGTAACCTCAGTCTTGCTTCTCAGCACACAGCAGCAGGCCTGGGCCGGCAACAAAACCCATCGTGATAATGATGATTACAGGGCATTTAAGAAGATCGTGCGTGTTCTTAATGCCGTTATCAATGATGGCCACCGCAGAAGAGGGAATTATGTGTATGTTGAAACATATTATCCTCGAAGAAGGGTTTGTTATTACAGAGGGCATCGCAAAGTTTGCAATTTAAGGCGTCATGGTCATCGCCGGCGCAGGCATGATCATTACTATAAAGAATATCCGAGAAGAGGGCGTTATGATCGAGACGGTTATCATGGCCGCCATGATTACCGCTAAGGCAGGATAGAAAGAGGATGAAAGAGGGACTGTCCCCTTTTTCTTTGTGCGCCCGGCAGGGCGCAC
>JAGLQN010000078.1 GCA_023136835.1 Candidatus Omnitrophota bacterium
AATTTCTGTGCGAGGACTGTTAAGCTGTTTCTGCGCTTCAATTTATTTGGTATTGTATTGAAGGCATCAATTACTCTCATGACAGATTCTTCAAGACACTCTATTACACTCATGAGGTTTAATATGACACTTCACATATAAATAATTTATCTATAAAAGATATACGGTCACAAAGATTATATATGAAAAGAACATTAATACCAATATGAAAATCTTAATTTGTGGCGATAGACACTGGACTGATGAAACCGTTATCGCTGAGACTCTATTTCCTTATGCTATGAGTTATCCTATTATCATTCATGGTGGAGCAAGAGGTGCGGATACCATGGGTGAGACCATAGCTGAAAGATTCTCTTTAAGAACCACCAGTTTCCGTGCACAATGGAGTAGGTATGGTAATAGTGCGGGGGTAATCAGAAACAGGGAAATGATTAAAGCGAAGCCTGATCTGGTACTTGCATTTCATAATGATATAGAGAACTCGAAAGGAACGAAAGATATGATAAAAATAGCGAAAGAAGCAGGAATTGAAGTGAGGGTGATAACAAGTGGATAGAGAATTGCGTCCCGGAGAAGTAACGTGGAAAACGTTTAAAGAACAAATGTGTGCAAAAGGTGTGGACGATGACACAGTGGTGAAATCTTTACATTTACGCACACAAGAACCTATAGGTTTAACCGCATTTGCTTTAGGCATGCCTGAAGAGAAAGATAGGAATTTCGAGTTTGTGAAAAGCGATGAAATCGAACTGATAGAACTTAAAAGCCGCATCCGATATCTCACGGAAGACTTGGAAAAGCTTCGCAAAGAGAGTGAAGAAGATAAATACAATATTCGTGTCCTCAGAGGCCAAATTCAGACTTTAACGGACCTCCTCTGTGGGTGTCAAGATAAGCTGCTTAAGGCTGTTCTTCCCAATGGCGTTGAAATCCCGGAAGAACGGGAAAGTGTGAAAATAACTGTGAAAAAACATCCAAGATGCTTTCTACAGGATATGAAAAGGACGATTATTGATAAAGGATTCAAATATGCAGGTATTAAACATGTCGATAATGACACTGTTGAAATTAGTTTTGAAAAGAAGGAGTGAAATTATGGACGAATATGATTTAAAAAGAGAAATGAGCAGTTATGAATTGAACCTGCCGTATCCTTTTTCATGTTTCCCTGAACCGGAACGCAAAAAATTTGCATTTATGTTCATGGTTGCTGATCGAGGTGCGAAAAGACAGGAACAGAATAGAAGATTCCTTGCGGAGGTGTCGAGAAATGAATGATAAAGATGCAATTGCTTTAATTATTTTTGCTGCTATAATGTATGGAGTTGGAACAGTGGGTGCTTCAGTTTTAGAAGAATATGCTACACTGATTTACTTTATATCGGGCATGGTATATGCCGCTCTGGGAAATGCTTATTTAAGTTACAAAAGAGATGAAGAAGATGAATGATAAGACAATATTGATATTCTTTATTTTGCTTGGAATTTCATTTTTTAATTCGATTCTGTTCAGTGATGCTCATGTGATGATGAATTGGATATATGCATTAGCTCCACTTTTGATTGCACTTATGGTTTTGTTCATCACAGAGATGTCCGCAAGAAAAAGCATATATTATGGGTGATAGGTGTGGATGAAAAAAGATTGAAAAAACTGGAAAGCAAAATAAAGAGGGAAGTCTGCCATGGATGTATGCAAGATCGCTATAATCACAAAGGATTGTGCGAACGCCCTGGGATAGATGCACCTGTTACATGTGAAAGATGTTGGAGCATGACCCCTGAGAACATTGAATATGACCCAAGATGGAAGCGATACTACTGCAAGTCCGGGAGCACCGATAGAAACCGAGAAAGTCAGGAAACAGTGCGATTAGAAAAGAAAATGCAAATGCATTACACAGGGCGTATGGTGGAAGCGTGATGAATAAGAAAGAAAAGATCTTCAGGGATAATAGTGGTGATGACTTTATCTTTATTTTATCTTTGTCTATCCTTTTCGCTATCCTTTTTAGCAAATTGGCAACTATCCTAATAAACGAAATGATAGAAGTGGATGCGTTCACACTTGGATTAATAGACATATTGATTTACATCGTTGTTTCGCTTCTATTTATTGCGGGTTACTATATTAAAAAATTCGAGGAAATTGAATGACAAAAAAAAGCCAGAAACAGGAAACGTTTGAGAAGTATTCTGGGGATGATGAGACCTTCATTTTGCTTGTATCGACAGGCATCTCTTTCCTGTTAGTGGATTTGAGTGTTAGATTACTTGAAGTGTCGAGCACCTACAATTTGTCTGCTCTCGGAGGAACAAAGGTACTTATTATGTTTGTCCTTGTGTTTATTATCTGGACAACTTACTTTAACATAAAGAATGGAGAAATAAAATGAAATCTCTAACGTTTATACACATTGAAGATTCACGGGTTGACTACACAAAGCTGTTTGACTTCGGCAGTTGTACAGTGAATTTTGCGAAGACAGGAAATGTATTTTCATTTGATAAATATGTGATTAAATCTACTGGACGCTTGAAGTTAGAAGACTTTATTTTCACCGACAAAAATGACAATCTTTACTTAATCGGTAGAAAAATATGCGTAGAAAGAGATAAATATCTCGTAGATTTATCTGGAATTTCTGATGAACAAATCGGTCAGGTAATGGATAGAACCACGAATTATGTTAATGGTATTGTATATGGAGTAGAAAAATGGTCAGTGATGATTCCACAAGAACACGAAAAATGCATTTTCCGTGACGATACAGTTCTTCCAATGTTATGCCAAAACAATAACAATGTTTTCAGATTATGCGACAAAAACCTTTGTCCAATAAGGAATGATACGGAGTAAGATATGTCAAAAGCAAAAATTGAGCCCGGAACAAGTTTTAATGATGAAGGATGGATAGATGTAGAAAAGATAAGGGTTGTCCCAGATGCCCATTTAGAGCATCTTGTAGGGATCATAGTAGATGAGAACGGTGCTGGTAATATCGGGAATATAGATAGGTTCCTGGAACACGTCAATGGTCATAAAGTCAGAATTACTATGGAAGTCATTGATATGCCAGAGAATAGACCTGAAAAAACAAAGGTGCCTCCACCCACACCCATAATTGATGATAGTTGTCATTGCTCGAAGTGTGGAGGCAAGCTCTGGGAGGGTTCTGTTTAATGGGTCATTGTGATAGGTGTGGGAAAGTACTCGGAAGAGTGAATGTAAGAGAAACACCATCCGGCGATTGGATACTTTGTTGTTTTTGTGCCAGTTGGTGGGATAATCGTGAGCATAGACCTGGTGGAATTGAGAGAAAACCTTGGACAAACGATTGGAGAAATAAACTTATGAAAAATAATAAAGATTTTGATGGAAACAAATTGAAACATTGTTTCGGCTTCCCACCTTGCGATCAATTGACAGTAGGAGAATTGAAGAAGCAACTGGCTAATTATCCAGATAGTGCTAAAGTATACATGGAAGCATCAAACGCCTATAGTCGAAATGATACTTCATGGGCTCAAAGAGGATTAGATACATATCCATGTAAAGAAGATAAAGAAGATAAAAAAGCGTTAATGATTGTGGGTAGTATAAGATGAATAAATTACTGTATGTGGCAGGACCGTATTCCGGTGATACTGCTGATAATATAGCAAGGGCCGAGGAAGTCAGTATAGGCTTGATCAGGAAAGGCTTTCATGTTTTTACACCGCATAAAAATATGGCGGGTTATGAACAGTACGAGGGCAACGGGATTGGGTATAAAACGTGGATGGACATGGACTTAGACTTTCTCAGAAGGTGTGATGCAATGTATGTCATGCTGAATTCTGAAAGGTCAGTAGGTGTCCAAAAAGAACTGAAATTTGCCAGAAGAAAAAAAATTCCGGTGATTCACGAAATGGAATATCCATATTCCGGGTTTACACTTGAAATGTATGCAGAAATAATCGAGGAGAAATAAAATGTTGAAACAAGCAATTATAGTAAATCAAGACCTTAAAATGGACAAGGGTAAGGCGGTAATCCAGGCAGGTCATGGAATTTGTTATTACATGGCTGAGATAACTTCCTGTTATCTGGAATTGTCTGACTTCGGTGAAAATGGGGAAGATGAAGATAGGATGCTTAAGAGATATCAGGAATGGACAAAGGATAAAGTGATGAAGAAGATTGCTCTTAAAGCCAGTGAAAAGGAATTAAGAGCGATGAGTTATAACCTGAGCGTAAATATGAATATTTGGTGTTATCAGGTTCATGATTTGGGGCTGACCCAGGTGCCTGAGAATTCCTTTACTTGTCTTGTGGTGGAGCCGCTTCCAGAGGATAAGCATAAAGAGCTGTTCGGTCATTTGAAATTGCTGTGAGGACGAGTAATATGAGAAATGAACTTGTTAGAGCTCTTTTAGACGTTGATGCATTAGAATACGGTGAATTTAATCTTGCTTCTGGAAGAAAAAGCAATTATTATTTCAATATTAAGAAAGCGATTACAGATCCGAGAGTGCTTTCTATTATTAGTAAAAAAGTAATTGAAAACATACCCACACTTCTTTGTCATGTTGATGCTATCGCAGGAGTCGAGATTGGAGGAGTTCCGATAGCAACAGCGGTATCATTGGATACTGGTATTCCATTAATAATTGTGAGAAAGAAATCAAAGGGTTATGGAATAGGTGATTCATTTATTGGGGATGTCGAAGGAAAAAGAATCGTTCTGGTTGAAGATGTTACCACTACCGGAAGCTCAGTGATAAAAGGTATTGAAAAAATCAGGGACAATTGCGGTATAGTTGATACTGTGATAACTGTAGCTGACCGGGACGAGGGTGCCAGACATAACTTGGGCATACTCGGTGTGAAACTGATTATGCTTGTGAAGCATTCTGATTTGAGAGGTGAATAAAATGGGTGTTGGATTGAGATATGAGGTTTTCTCATTAAGCGAAGATTTGGAAATGGAAATGCGGCAATTAGAGCAGGCTGGTTTGGTTACAAAAGGGAAAAGCTGGTCATGGATGAAGAAAGAGCTGGCTAAAGCTCGAAGCGAAGTTGATAAAGCACTTGAAGAAAACAGGGGCTTAGATTTTGTAACAAAAGCTTCGTTACATGAAGCAATGATACTGTCGCTTATGAGAGAATATTTGAATAATACCGATCCGGTGTGGACCGTGCCGGGCGAGTAAGTGAGGCGATTAGAATGAGTGATATTTTTGAAGTCCAGGAAATAACAAAAAGCGAAGGCATTGTACTTTCAGAAGAAGATTTTAACAAATTTGTGAATAGGTATGAACTGCCTACTTTTAGACATGAATACACAACGGAATATAAATCAGAAGGCAGAACAGCCATATGGGATAACGTAAGCGTGTCCACTGTTTTTCAAGGGGTAACTGTAGGTATGAAAACCGACACAAGGCCAAGAACACCAGGAACATGATTTGTGGGGTAAGTGGTGTGGAAAATAATGTAGTAGAGTTTAAGAACATAAATCTTTGTAGAGGCCGTCTGTATGGCACAGGCTGGATAAAAGACAAGTCAAGGGGTGAAGACAAGGTAAGACATCCATGTCCTCTCTGTGGGGAACCTATGGCTGATTTCAGCACTATGGATGAGATGTTCTTCCATTGTGAATATTGCAACAAAAATGTTGTGGATAGAAATAGCGGGGTTAAAATTGTACTTTGATATTAGATATAAATACCACACTGCAAAACTTCTTCATCATTGTAATAACATTGTGCGTAAATTATTGCTTCTGAATCTTTCGAAGCGAAGATTACTGTTGCTGTTATCTCATCCTCATCTTGCTCAACACTCACATCATACTTTCTTAAATTAATGTGATAAGCCGCCAAATGTTCCTTCGCTTCTCTTATCAACATTTTTGATGTTTTCTTAGTTAAGGTTCCCATGTTAATCGCCATTCTAATGAACGTACTGAATGAATATAAAGCTGGTTATTTCTTTTCGATTATCCTGAAATCTTCTGTTATATCGTGTGAAGCACCGAAAGGCATTGCAACAGCACCGCAATGAGGACATGTACTTGCGTAAGTACTGTGAGAAGCAAACATTTTTTGACTTCTACTCATCTCGCTTTCCCACATTGATTTCTCACATTTAAAACATATCTTCTTTTCATCCTTTTCGTAAGGACATGGTACGATTTTATCGTTCCACTCGAACTTGAAGTCCCCGGTTAAAAGTGTTCTTTTCAGCAAATCATCAAAGCCGTTCTCTCTGCACTCTTCGCAAACACCAAATGGAGTATAATCCTTGACTCGGACGAAGCTTTTCCTATAATCCAACACGGTAGAATACCACGTTTTATTGTGATTTATCTCACCCTTCCTCATCCCAGACTTGAATTTTATGTAGTTCTTGCCTGATCCACAGATAGCGCAGGTTCCTGATCTGAATGAGTATCCCATAATACCGTTTTTCTTTGCAAGTTCGATTATCTCGAATAAGAAATTTGAATCTTTGTTTTTATATTGATCTGTGAAAACAGCACGCTTTCTTAAAAAAACTGCTCTTTCCTTTATAGCTTCGTTTGATAGAAATTTATCTATTTTCAGTACATCTTCATCACTTAATTCGAATTGTGTCATTTTAATACCTATTCTCGTTCATAACTTTTCACATTCTATTACATACAGGTAATGCCCTTCAGAGTCGTCTATGATAGGCATATCTTTGATGAGCTTCCCGGTGAAGTATATGTCTTTAGATTCATGCACTCGCATACAATCAATGATAGAAATATCATTGCAACTAACGATGTAAATGTGGTGCCAGTGACCTGTGGTTAATCTTTTAGAGAGAAAACCATTTCCATAAGGATAATGCCTGAAGAAGAGATGAACACACGGTTTGCCATCTAAATAATGATCATCGTAAATCACGAAGCGTTCTGTCCAATGACGTGCTGTCCATGTCCCTCCCATGTATACATCTTCGTAAATGGAATGTGTGTGTCCCAGACCAGATTGATACCTGGGGTCGTGGTATCTCTTCAGAGAGTTAGGATCGTAATGTCCCAGTTCTTCGATTTTAGATTTGTTTTGTTCAATGGTATGGATGGAGAAAGAAGCGAAGTCATCGAAGATTTCTGTGTTTTTAACGAGAGTCATAGTTTTTATTCCTTTGGATTTTACATGCTGCTTAAACCTTTAGCCACAAATTCAGGAGGGATACTTCCGACGTACTGTTCACAGTAACATACATTGTCCTCTCCTTTATTCTCATTGAACATTGGATCACCGTCACAGATCGCAATTTCTTTGAAACATGTCTTGCACAGGTGCCTGAACTTGCCGTATTCATGTTTTTTGGCGATTGCATCCATTGCTTCAAACCTAACTTTATCGGCTTGTTCCTCACTAACGCCATCAGTGTTCGGCTGAATCCGCATACATGCAGCTATAACTTCAAATTTGTGTTTTTCAAAGAATTCTACTGCCGGGTTTGTCGGCATTACTTTATCAAAATCGTATTCCATCTCACTTGTTCTCCTGTCTTTTTAAATCTTTTTCTTCTTCCATTATCATTTGCATAAATTCTGCTGATGGGGTTTTATAGACTAACATAATACCATAAACAATACCCACCAGTAGGACCACCATTGAGTATATGAAAACATTGAGGCTCGATGAATCTAATCCTGCGATTGAAGCCGAGATACTTAAAATTATATATATTGGAACTATTTTTATCACATTAGCAAGTATTTTACCAAGCATAATAATCACAACTCAAAGAAGTGTTTTTTCACCTTGAAAGGAAAGAACCCAGGATTCGGCTTATATAGCGATCTTGCTTCCTTCTGTGATAGATTGAATCGCTTCCTTAAGAATGCTAATCTACTGAATTTGTTTTTCCTTTTCCATTCATCGAATAAGGGTTTTCTCTTCACCAGCTTGATTTCGTTTGGTGACACAACACTCTCTGGCTCTAAATTGTCCCACCGAACAAATACTGATTTACCCTCTCTCCGTCTGACTATACCACGGATTTTAGTCCATGTGGAGATGTTTCCGATGCCAATAGTCTCAACGTAATCGCCACTTCTCATGATTTTACATTCCTAAAATTTCATCTGTTGTGGCACTTTCGAGTTCTTCTAATCTTTTCCTTTTGATACAATGCACAATGAACTCTTTAACGTCTTCGAGTGGCACTCTCATGTGATCTCTGTTTTCATTTTTTTCCACTCTCTTTCTGATTGTCATATCTCCAGAAAACCCTTCCATATATAGGAATTCTGTGCCTTGAGTTCCCCTAAAGTAAGTCAAATGCATCACAACCTAAAGTTGCGATCACTAAATGTGTCTCCAAATATCTTCTTGTGGAATTTCTCTATCAGGTTGAATGGTGTTATATCCTTGAGATATCCGATTCCCAGGATCATGAGAACGATTCCGAACATGATCACAGAGAACAGCAGGAACAATCCAATTACTGCAACTATAACCTGCACTCCAAAGCTCGCTTCTCCTGTAATCCCTATACTTTCTGATAGCCAGATGGCTACAGTATTCATATAATAGAGGATTCCTAAAACAGCCATCAGAATCATCCATCCTAATGCCATTATAAATCCGCCTTTTGATTGGTTTTTTAATTTCATTTTCATGCCTCAAGCTTTTCAATTGATTCGTTGTATTTTATTATTAGTGAATTGATGTTGCACGCTACCTCGGGACTTTCAACTTCTTGTAATAGAACTTCAAGTTCATCACGTCTTCTTTTGAGAAGTTGTAAAGGCGGTGTCACAATTATGCCGTGTATAATTATTCGCCTCCCAGAACTCCGTATGCGAACTTTTCTCCTCCTGATAGAGGCTTAACTTCCAGAGTTCCCCATTCAATCAGTGGAATTCCATACTCTTCGCCCCTACATTCATCAGAATCGATGTTGGTTGATTCGATTACCATTTTTTTCGCTTCTTCTTCTGTTTCAGCGACTGCAATGGCTAAACCGCCTGCATAATTAGGATAAAAATCCTTCCATATAAACAATTTTAATTCTTCTGTCATTTGAATCACCAACTGTAAGATGGTTGTAATAGTATAAAAGCATAACGGCTTAATAGAAAGTTATAAATACTTTTGTGTATGTCTATAGATTGTCAGTAACAACACCGATGTGAAAATTCTGCGTCCAAAGCGAATGATGGCGAGCTTTGCAGGTTCAAGATCATGGCGGTACGGCATAAAAACCGTATTTGAACGGTTGTGGAATTAGTAGCACTGCAATCGGTGTTGTGCAGACACAATTAATTTTTATCAGAAAACTTTTCATATTTTGGCTTAATCATCTTCCATACCAATGTCTCTGCTTTTGACTTCTTTCCATTTGCGATTTGAAATGCAATTGCTTTCTCAGGAAACAGCCTTATGTATCGTGCGATATCTTCTTTACTTGAGTACCTACGCAGTGCTGTCTTAGCGATATAATTAGCAGTTTCCATCAATTTATTATATTGTGAAACAAGGTCTACCTCTATATCCCGCACCCAATCGTACATTTCGTCCGGTAAAACCTCGTAAATGCTCTCTAATCGGTTTTCTTGAAGAGCAAGCCATATGTCTTTCGAAGAGGTGTGGAAGATCATCCTGTGCATTCTAACGTAGTCCTCAGCTTTCATTTTGATGCGATATCCATTAGAGAACTTAGCCACGAAGCCTTCAATTTCTCTTCCATCAGCTTCTTGCAGGAAAGATACTGCTTGCAGGATGTCCGTAAAGAGCATATCTCTGGCAAAGCCCATACCGAGCCTGAGACCTTCTTTGATATGGTTCAGCTCATGAGTGCCGTCCTTAGAGAGAACAGCGAGTAATACAAGCCCCTCAAAGTCGTAGTTGATCACTATCCTGCTGTCGGGATGTATAATTTCAAATAAGTAAGTGTATTCTGGCTTAAGTTTGGAGGGCGGTATGCGGTCCTGGAGCCATTGAGTAGCGAACTGAGATTGTGGATTTGTGAAGGAGCCACGGGTTGCCACTGCAATTTCATCGTCGTTTGGATAAGTGATGCCCAGGACACCATCAAGTTTATGATAGAACTCTGGTCTTTCAGTGGTATTCTCTATTTCTTCACCGGATTCGTCCGGCTCACCGTAGTTGAAAATCTTAGAGAAAGGTCTTGCTATGATATTACGGTCATCATCAATAATCAGACCACGGCAGGCTATTGTATATTGATCCCATAGCCGTTCGTACTGGGTTTTTGTGCTGTAATTGTAAATAGTAAACGGCAGTGTAGGGTGCCTGACAGCTTTAATCATTTTTTGCTTGACCCTGGATTCAACTTCTGCGAGGTCTTTTGCTGATATCCGTGAGCCGAGTTTGATATTATGAATAGTCATCGCACTTTCCATTATCGTCCGGTTCTTTTTCTAATTCGCATTCTTCAAGGTCATCGTTCCAGTAAAGGCAATCCTCGCAGTCTATTTCTTCTTCCTTGTCTGTAGGCATTTTTCCTTCCTCCATCTGATTAAGTTGCAATCTCCAGTTTCGTTATTAAATTGTATACAGTTCTTACACACTTCATCTATTTCATCATTTCGGGTAATTTCTATTTTAAAATTGATAACTGAGTCGTTCTCTTCAATTGCATTTTCCATGTATCGAACAAAGCGGAGTTTAACGGAATGAGCTGTTTTAAGCTTCTCTACTCTTTTCCTGGCTTCGTTTATTTTTCTTATGCCATATTCGTCATCGAGTGGAATTAATAACTCAGCATACTCGATTCTTGAACAAACATTTTCAATATGTTTATCTAAGGAACTAAGACGATCATAAAGAATTTTAACTAAAGCATTCGATTCCCCCGGCGAAATATCCACGAATAAACATTTTTTTGACATCATGCTACCTCACTTACATTATTGAATATCCTAAAGTCATATTAATCTCTCTTTGTTGTTTCGATATTAATGGATGCTTTCACTTTAGAACCACACAAATGACATATATTCTCACCCAATGGTTCTCCGGTTTTGAATACTCTATCTTCCCTTACGTATACCTTCACTATTTCTCCACAATTACATTTTGTCAATACATATGACATTTCATTCACCTGCCACGTTTTTTATACTTTTCAACCTCGGCGTCGATATCAATACCTGTTTCGTTGATTACTTCCTTTAAATCTTTGAGGAAGAATTTTCTGCACATTGTCTTTGATTTTAATATCTCTAATCCATTATCGACTCTCTTTAATGCCATTTTACCTTCTGCAGTATCGTAAACGTCAGATTTATTACACATATCCTTTTGTGCAGTAAACATATCAATGGAAGAAATCAATACATCTATAGCGTCTTCCAGCATCAGAACGGTTCTTATGGTATCTTCAAGTTTCAATGTTACAGTTGGTTCATTTTCATCCATTGGTATCACCTATCAGTTAAAAAGAATGGGGTTCTTTTCCTTCTTTGATCGAAGTTTGGATGTTTGGGACATGCCCACAAACCACCTTCACCGACTTTTATGAGCTTAGTGCCGCAGAGTTCGCACTTCTTCATGAGCTCACCTCTTCCATAAGTTTGCCTTCTGCGATCTCTTCATCGAACAGTTCGTTGATTATGGGCGTAGCCACTCTCAGGAAGAATTCATTTCTCTCCTTCCACACCTTATCTTCCAATACGGTTAATGGTGTATTGTGTCTGACCTTATCTTGAGCACGCTTGAATATTTTATCAGTAATTCTTTTATTCACTTACATCACCTGGAATGGATACTGTCTGTATTTTCGCTGGCCTTTCATTGATTCGTATGATGATCTCAATACAAGTAACTTAGCTTTCAGGGTTCGTATCTCTTCTCCGTAAACGATATCTTCATCGTCTGGAACGCACGAAGGCCCCATTTTCTCGCTTTCTGAGATATATGAAGCGAGAAGTTCTTCCATTCCATGTATCTTATCCTCTAATATATGTGGAATATAATTGTTCTTTATAATCTCTGTCCACACTTTAGATTCTATTGTGGTCAAAGGTATATCATTTTCTATTTTAGTTAGAGCACGGTTAAAGACTTTATCAGTAGTTCTTCTATTCATTATGTATCACCATATTATACATATAACTAATATTATAAAAACGTAACGGTCTGAGAGATTAAAGCAAAACTATTTATAGAATTGGGATTATTGATAGAATGCCGTTAAGTCGGTTTCGATGGTTGCTACATGCGACTATAGAAGCGTGGCTGTTACACTGCGCCTATGGCACCCAGGTTTCGATCTGGAGTGCTAACCTTATATTCGTTAGATTGTAATAAATATGCTTCAGATAGAATGTAACGGAATGTCTGGATGTATCGGAATGTATCTGAGGATGATAACAAAAAACAAAATATTGGTAAAAACATGAAAGTCACAAAATCATTGAAGATAAAATTGAATCTTCCTGATCAGCAGAAGAAAGAACTCGATGCTCTTTTTTACAATTATAAGCTCGGGATTAACTGGTGCCTCAATGAGATCGAGAAGAGGTATCAATCGTTTCTGATTGAATTCACTAAAAACAATAAGCCGGAAGAAGCTGAATGCCCTAATTGTGGAAAAGTAAAAAAGCTCTTTTATAAAGATAATGCAGGTGTTGATTCTTGTTCTTTTTGTGCCACTAAAATGTACTCTGAGTACACTGTAAGGAAAGAAATTTACGGTGCCAGGGATAGGGTGGTAGAGCATGATTTGAAGGATGTCTGCTATTTCGAGAACCTTACTACTTACAACTCATTGTTTTCACAAGCATACGGAATGTGGAAGTCCTACAACGGATGGAGAACTAAGCGTCTTTATGAGAGAAATTTACTGGAAACTGAGATTGCAAAATATCCTGATCAACAAGTGGTCAAAGCGGCTTTGCTAATAGAACAGTTTGCAGCAGATATCATGAGAGACAATAAGAATAAGAACTTCACATGGAAGCTTGCCAAAGCTCATGCTACCAAGAAGGTTTATTCTGACTTCTCCGAAAAAGAACAGAAGGAAATCTCAAAAATGCACGACAAGATCATGGATATGTCCAGACTGCAAAAAGATATCAAATTCCCGCAGCTCGATGAGTGTAGAACCGTATTCCTGAATAAAAGTTCTGTGAAGTGGAGCGATGAAACACTTTCCATGACCCTGTATAGCAAGAAAAAACAAATAGTGGAATATTTTGGCAGGAAATATCTTGAAAAATACATTCCGCTTATGCAGGAAAATGCTTCATACTGCAATCTAACAAAACAGAACAGTGTTTATTATCTCCTATATCCATTATCCATTGAGATGAAAGAACCACACCACCTAAGTGAATATGATACTTTTGTGATCGTTTCGTCCCCCGGAAAAACAGGTATTATCAGTTATGATGCCGACGGAATGTTCATAGGTGTGGATTGGATACCCACAGGGGATTTGATTTTCGCTAAGAGGCATTTCAAAGAAAAGCGATCCGAGATTTCTCGCAGGAAATACCCCGAAGAGAAAATGCGGAGTATCAGAAGACGAAAGAATAAAATAAAGCTCAGAGGCAATGTAGAACAACGATATGTCTCAACTTATAATCATCAATTGACACGCAAGATTGTGAACCTGGTTAAAGATTTGTCAGAGAACCCCAAGATAATAATTTGGAGTCTCGGAAATGGCATAAAACAAAACTTCGGAAAGAAGCTCAACTATGAGAAAAGTATGTGGCCTGCGGTCCAACAGCAGGATTACCTCACCCACAAAGCACAGTTAGATGGCGTACCGGTAATTAACATCAAGTACAATCTTTGCAACAATATGACTTGCTCTGTCTGCGGAGCCGTACAGAAGAACGGTAAAACAACTGCTAAGGTGATAACACATCTCATTAAAGGCGTTAAGACGTTTAAATGCGAAGAGTGTGGATACGAAGTCAATATGCTTATTAACCAGGGAAACAATATTGTATCACAGGTTGATGACGCTGTTCGAGAAATCGAATCTAAGTCAAAGAAGTAATACGGATGTAACATTATTTAGTTTGTTAAACTTCATAACATAAGGATGTAACAATCAATAAGGATGTAACTAAAAGATTTCCAGTTTCGAATTTATGGAAGTAAGGATGTAACCTGTCATGTCATCTTCCTTGGTTTATATTCAAAATGCGGATGTAACGAACCAAAAACAGATTGACTGAGGATGTAACTAAAAAGTACAAGAGTCATATTGATCAGGATGTAACGAATAAGTATGAAATTATGATCTTGACGCTTTAAATTTATGATGAGGATGTAACATCTATTAACATGCTTAGGATTTTACTATTATATAGCTTTAAGGATGTAACCGATGAAATATTTTAGTTCACGTTCATATTAGAATGAGGATGTAACACACCTATATAGTTTCGTAATAAGGATGTAACCTTTAAGGGCGATTAGATTCACAATCATATACGGTTAAGGATGTAATGTATTACTCATGGTAAACAGGGATGTAACGCTTTAGCTTCATTTACATTTATTAAGGATGTAACAGGTAATCCCCAGTCTTAACATGACCATAATCAAATGTAAGGATGTAACAATACTATGATGTAACGAGTGACACTCATCATTCTAATTAAAAAAAAAGGATGTAACGTAATACCCATGGTAAGAATAAACCTGTAAAAAAGGATGTAACAATAAATTTCTCTTTCACGTAAATATATTTGTCACAATCAAAAAGGATGTAACAATAATAAATTTTTTACGTAAATATCTTTGTCACAATCAAAAAGGATGTAACAGCAACAGCACGCTTACAGACACGATAAGCAAGTATGATCATTTGCTACTGTCTTGGAAGCAAATTCGAATACTCTCTCACCACACTTCTTGCACACTCTTTTTTCCGGGGTTAGTTCCGGCAGGGGTTTGGTTTCAGACATAATGAACTATCATTATTGTTAATTACATATAAATCTTGTGCTTTATGGCATTATTTATTTGGAGTTACCATATCGAGAATTGTGTACACTACAAATCCTGCAATTCCAAATATCAAGGAATTTAATGCAAAGCTTGTGGTTACTATGGTAATGTATCCAGAGAAGTTTACTATTAAGAGTAATACCCATCCTATTGTACCGAAGAGTAAGACGTTGAGCACATCCGGTTCTTCATCTTCTTCCTTGCCTTTTAATAACAAATTAGATACAATTGCACCGATATATGAAGCGAGAAGGAATGCCCAGGATATGCATTTGCCCATCAAATTAGTAATTAGAATAGACAAATCACTTAAATTCACAAATGATTCTTCAAAGACTGTAAGCTCAGTCTTTTCGACTAATATTGGCACAGGTATTTCTGTTGGTGTTACTGGTGGTAGAGCTATTACAGGTATTGTTTCGGGAATAATAAATGTTAAAAAAATGTTCATTTCATTGTCACTTGTAATGCTAATGGTATCACTATAATTGTAATGTAATGCTTCTGTGACAGTTATAGAGTAAGTGTCAGACGTTATTCCAGTGATTTCATAATACCCGGTTTCATTTGAAGTTGTGGAACCTCCTGCCCCGCTCAGAGTTATTGTGGCGTTGTTCACGGCACCAGATTCATTTGTGATTGTACCTGAGAGAGCATATAAATGGAGTTCGTTCCAACCCGTAAACAATCCTGATTCATCTCCGGCTATTACTTTAAAATCACTTCCATCAAGATAAACATGAGGAGTGCTACGCCAGCCAACATCTCCTAACCCTGATTTTATTGATGAGTCTGATACCCATGTAGAACCACTCCAGTACCAGCTTTTGAATGTACCCCAATAGTCCCCACTTATTAGTTTTAGTGTACCATCATCATTGAACACCGATGGAGAGCTGAATTGAACTGAATCCGATGTTCCTGAAACCACAGAGGCGTCTAACACCCACGTAGAACCGCTCCAGTACCAGCCATTCAATGTATCAGTAAATACAAATGATACACCTTCTCCTGATATTAATTTTAAGGTGCTTCCATCAAAGAACACTGTTGGTCTACTTGCACGCCCAACACCTCCTAACCCAGAATCGATTGAGGCGTCTAACACCCAAGTTGCACCATTCCAGTACCAGCCTGTGAATGTACCTTCCCAGTCTCCAGATATTAATTTTAGGGTGCTACCATCGAGAAATAATGCGGGGGAACTGTGTTCTCCAACATCTCCCAATCCTGATACTATTGATGAATCTTCTACCCATATGGAACCGCTCCAGTACCAGCCAACAAAGGTTCCATCCAGATTTCCAGAAATTAGTTTTAGGATATCATCATCAAGAAACACCGCTGGAGCACTGTATTTACCAACATCAGTTAAACCTGATACCATTGAAGAATTTGGTGTCCACACATCTGCTGATGCCGTATTTATAGATGAGATTATTAGTAACAAAAATATTAATATCAGTTTGATATTCATTTTTCAATCCTCTTTAATCTTTACTAAATGCGTCACCTATTGCGTAAATCACGAATCCGAATGCTGCGAATAAAATCGCATTCAGCCAAAAGCTCTCGGTCACTAAGGTAATAAGCCCTGTGAAATTTATGAAGAGCGGCACTACCCATCCTAATGTACCGAATAGTAGAATGTCGTATTTAATTTCTTCAAAATCTTCTATTTCTCTGATCAATATCGAAGAAGATGCGAAAGCACCAACGTAAGCAGCCAGGATAAATAACCACGAAAACGCTGTAGATATGAACAATAGAACTTCTTCAAAAATTGTAAGTTCCTCTTTTTCTGTGATAGGAAGTTCTGGTGTAGCATCAGGTGTGGGAAGATATGTGGGAATAACGGCAGCGATAGGAGTCGAACGAGGAGTGGTATATGCAAAACTCATTTCATAAAAGTCTTCTAACACTGAGCCAATTCCACCGCCCATATAGATGTTCGTATATCCTTCATCGTTATCTACTGAGAATACGATTGCTCTTGATCTTGCGGACGGAAAAGAAGTGGATTCTAATGTCCACGTATCCGTCGCAGGATGGAATGAAAACATGGACGCTGTTTTAGTTCCATCTAACAATCCTGTACCTACAAATATTGTATCCTCTATAATAAATCCTGCTGGATATTGAAGACTGTTAAAATGAGAAGTTGAACTCATTTCAGTCCAATCATCCCCACTTGGGGTGTACTCCCACATAGTATCGCCGACTAAAACATATCCTTTACCATTGAAATTAATAGCCCAAGTAACATTAGCATAAGGTCTGTTTGGATAAACACCATAAGAAGGTATGGAAGAATGGTCTCGCCACAAATCACTGAATTGATCATAAGATTGTAAATTTCCATCAGCACTTAAAGTATAACCTCTGTCGCCTATGACAAACGATGCTGCCATTAACGGTATCTTAGGTACCCAATCTATCACTATTTGTGAACCAGGAAGTAAATCATGATAAAGTGGTGGACAACCAGAACATTCTTCAATAGAATTGAATTGTCCATAATCACTATTAGTAGTGTGAGATTGTTCATTGAAAGATGTTATTTGTACACCATACCACGGATCTCCATTGTCAATAGAGTCTTGAAGAGAAGATGAAGCGTCTCCAATACTTTGTTCATTAAACCACATGTGGAAATTGATACTGGTTGAGCTTGTTTCTACAGTTGGTTGATTGTTCCATGTAATTGTATTAGAATCCCAATCAGATGTTGTTTTTCGAGTATACGTAGGATTACCTTCTAAGCCGCAAAGTGTACAATAACCTTGCCAATAAATATACTGAGTCATATCGGTAATTTTTGCACTGCTCGAAATATTTGTTAAATTATATTTTATATAAACTCTTCTGTGTGCACCAACTTCAAGTGGTCCAGGAGTGTCATAATTTGTATCTGGGGTAAGCTCAGATACTGTCGCATCTTCAATTACTGATAAGTTTACATCCGTTGCTCCACCGGGTATCGTGTAATCAGTTCTTACTTCGTTCCATGTATTTGTGTCTGG
>JAGLQN010000079.1 GCA_023136835.1 Candidatus Omnitrophota bacterium
ACGGGCGCCGGGGATACTTTTGCCGGAGGCTTAATGGGATATTTAAGTAAAACCAAAAGGATCACGGAAGCCGCTTTACGCAAGGCGGTTATTTACGCGACGACCCTGGCTTCGTTCAATGTCGAGGGATTCGGTGTCGCGAAAACCTCGCCGCTGATCATGGCGCAGGTCAATGCCAGGATGAATAAGTTAAGAAAGTTCATAACTCCCTAGGGGACATAAGATACAGGATATAAGAATTAGGGTGAGTAATGCGTTGTGGATTGTGAGTCGAGTTGTAGGGATGAGGATGAGTCGGTTTCTCCCCACCCCCAATCTCATCCTCGACCCATAACACACAACTTATCCTCATAACATGCGCTTGGGATCTCAGGAGATTTCTATACTTATGGATATAGTTGATAAAATCGCCTTTTTCGCGGCGATCAGCTTGCCGCTGTTCAACATTCCGCTGATCGTGAAGATCATCCGGCGGCGATCGTCGCAGGATATCAGCCTGTTCTGGGTTTTAGGGGTATGGATATGCATTTTGCTGATGGCCCCGTCGGGATTCCGGTCAGAGGATATTGTCTGGCGCACGTTCAATTATTTTAATGTAGGGTTTTTCACTGTGGTCGCCCTGGTGACCGTACGGTATCGAAAAGGCGTAAGCCATGAAGGACAACAAAAATAAAAATACCCGCTGCGGGATAGTCTCCATTATCGGGAGGCCGAATGTCGGCAAATCGACGTTGCTTAACAGCATCGTCGGCGAGAAGGTGGCGATTGTCTCGCGCGTGCCGCAGACGACGCGCCAGCAGGTCCGCGGAGTCTACAATGACCGGCGCGGGCAGATCATTTTTGTTGATACGCCCGGATTACATCTCGGGAGGGATAAGCTGGACAAATTGATGAACCAGTGCGCCTCGGGAACGGTTGAAGACGCGGACTGTATTATTTATTTGGTCGACACGAGCCGTCGGATCGGCGAGGAAGAAGAAAGTATTGTGGCGAAGGTCGGGGATGTCCGCGCTCCCGTTATTTTAGGTTTGAATAAGATCGACCTGCGCAACAGGAACGTGGCGGAGTATATCGCTCTGTGGGAGCGGGCGAAGGGAAAGCCCGTTAACGAGATGAAAAATTTTACCCTCGTGTCCTTGTCCGGACAGAAAGGAACCAACGTCGAGAAACTCATCGATATCCTTTTTGACTATATGCCCGAGGGCCCCGAGCTTTATCCGACGGATATTATCTCCGATATGCCCCAGCGCTTGGCCATGGCGGATATTATCCGGGAGAAGTTATTCAAGGTTCTCAAAGACGAGATCCCGCATTCATTAGGGGTTATTATTGAAGAGATGAGGGTCCTGCGCAAAAAGACCATGAATGTCAAAGCGCTGATTTTTGTTGAGCGCGATACGCAAAAAGAGATCGTTATCGGCAAGAACGGCGCTCTTCTCAAAAAAGCCGCTACCCTTGCGCGGGGCGAGCTTGAAAGTCTTCTTGAAATGAGAGTTTTTCTCGAGTGCTATGTCAAGACAAAGAAGCGATGGCGCGATGATATTTCGTTTCTGCAGGAATTCGGCTACGATCGCTAACTATTAACAGGGGACACCCTCCATTTTTCCGGTGAATGTTATACTGAAAAAGGGAGGGTGTCCCCTGTTAGTAACTATTTCTTCGCTTGAAGGGATTGACGGAAGGCCCGGTTTTCTTCACGCCGCGCCTTTCGATGTTCCTGATTCTCCTCTTTTTGCCCGGCCCGGTATTCTTTCATTTGTGTTCTGCTCTCTTCCGGGCTTAGATTCTCATCGCCTAATATCCGCTCCATGGTACGGAGGCGTTCACGATGCTGTCGCTCTCTAAAGGTGATGTTCTCTTCATATTGTGTTTCCCGGTGGTCCTTGATGGCAGCAACCCTTTGGTCTTGGGCAAGGTCAGAATTCTTCAGGGATTTTTGAAAATCCTTATTTTCCGCCTTTTGTTGCTGGTGGTGATCCTGAATTCTTGATTTAACGGCCTGCCTGAATTCATTCCCAGGCCCCTTTTTACCTTTGTGTTCCTTGTCGGCTGAGGCCTCTAAGGGCAACACAAGCAGCAAAACTGCAATAAGGATGAGTGTTTTATTCATGATTTTCTCCTGTTGGTTTTTGACGTTCATATTTTTGGCGCCGTTCACTCCATTAAACACTTCAACCCCGGTTTTGTTCCGGAACTTATTTTGGCTTCCATTTTAGTCGAGTTTAGCGTATACTATTTCAAAACGGTTTTTACCATTAGAGTCCAAACTGCTTATTATTGCTTAAGATGCGTCAAAAAGCTATTAGTGTTAAACAGACCCAAGATCTCGATAAGATCGCCATTGAAAAATATGGTGTTCCATCCTTGGCTTTAATGGAGAATGCCGGGAGGGCAGTAGCTTTTGAAGTGGCCAAGCGGGTCAAAAAGGCGGAGAAACCATGTGTTTGTGTCATTTGCGGTCTTGGAAATAATGCCGGTGACGGATTTGTCATAGCGCGGCATCTCATTAATGTGGGGATCAGAACAAAAATCTTTTTGATCGGCAAAGGAAGCCAGCTAAAGCGTGATGCGGCGGTGAATTACCGGATTCTAAAGAAGTTGAAATATCCGATCAAAGAAGTAGGGGCGCGGCGCGCCGTGCCCCTACGGGACATCGCTGCGGCGGACCTGGTTGTTGACGCGATCTTTGGTGTCGGTGTAAACCGCGAGGTCAAAGACCCGTTTCGCAGTGTCATCGAGGCGATCAATGAAAAAGCCGGAAAAGTGATTTCCGTAGACGCGCCTTCAGGAATAGATGGAACGACCGGAAAAGTTTACGGGGTATGTGTTAAGGCGGATGTGACGGTCACGTTCAGTTTTATCAAAAAAGGATTTCTTAAAGGGCGGGGCCCGAAACACGCCGGCAAAGTGATCGTTGCTGATATTGGGATTCCCCTGAGGTTGAAAACGCGGATTTAATTGGGTCTGTCCCAATTAAAATGTACGTGCCAGCCCGGTGAGATTTGGTTGTTTATGACCGTAACAAACAAAAATATCGATCAGGTGATCAAGATCTTGCGCCGGGAAATGAAAGGCCTTCCTGATCCGTCGGTGACGCTTGTCGGCAAAAGATGGAAGAGCCCGTTTTTGGTTTTAGTTTCCTGTATTTTAAGTTTACGGACAAAAGATGAGACGACCTTGCCGGCATCAGAGAGATTATTTAAGCTTGCCGCTACGCCGCGGGCGGTATTAAAGTTAACGGCGCCCGCGATCGAGAAGGAAATTTACCCGGTAGGGTTTTACAAAACGAAGGCGGCTAATATCCTGGGGATCTGCCGCGATATTACCGGACGCTTCGGCGGCAAGGTTCCCGACGATATTGATACGCTCATGACCATGAAGGGGGTCGGCCGCAAGACCGCGAACCTGGTTTTAACCGAAGGCTTCGGTATCCCGGCGATGTGTGTTGATACGCACGTGCATCGGATCTCTAACCGTTTCGGTTATGTGGACACAAAGGCCCCGGATGAAACCGAATTCGCGTTAAGAAAAAAGTTGCCGAAAAAACATTGGATGAATTACAATTGTTTACTCGTGACGTGGGGGCAGAATATTTGCAGGCCCATTTCTCCTCTGTGCTCACAATGCGGCATCAAGAAATACTGCCGGCGCAAGGGAGTGACGACAAGCCGATAACAAGGAAAATGTCAAATGCCAAATTATTACACTGCCGGCAGGCAGGTTATTTGGGATTTTTCATTTGCTATTTAATGGTTTGGCGCGCTTCGCTTGCTTACCACTGGAACGGAGAGCCGAACCATCCTGAGCAAGCGAGCGAGAGCGAGCGCGTCGAAGGATCTTCGTTATTCGAGTGACAGAACTCCATGACTGTAAAGTCATGGATGAATGATGGTTCGTCGATCGCGGATCGAATAACAGAATAAGAAAGGGGTCATGGGTGTAAACCCATGGGGTTCCAGTTTATCATGACGAAAAGCGCGTCTTTAATATCTCCAGAGATCCAGGAAATCCTTCAGGGAGCCAATGTCGCCCAAAGGATCAAAGAACTCTTCTACGACATGCATTCCTACGATGTGTTTGTCTTGTGCGAGAATCTTCAGGACAGCGAGATCACCCAGTGCATCAAGGCGCTTGGCATTCCTACAGGGATCGAGCTTTTCGAAGAGTTCGACGACGAGAGAAAAGAGGATATCTTCGGCTGTTTCTCCCAGGAATGGATGGCGGACATTTTAGAGGAAATGGCTCCCGATGAAAGGGCCGATTTTGTCAAATTCCTTCCGGATGAGAAATTGGAGCGGATTTTTCCTTTGATCGCCAGGGCGGAACGCATCGACATAAAAAAGCTCAGCGAATACAAGGAAGGAACGGCCGGGTCCATTTTAACGACGGAGTACGCGTCTCTCCCGCCGGATATCAACCTCCGCGAAGCCCTCGAGAAGCTTAAGCGCCAGGCCTTTGACCGCGAGACGATCTATTATATTTATATTGTTGACAGTAACCGGACCCTGATCGGGTTTATTTCACTGCGCGATATTCTGCTCGCGCCCTCATACAATACGATCGAAGATATTATGCACAAGAACGTCATCAGCGCTCATCTTGATGATGACAACGAGATCGTGGCGAAGAAATTATCGGATTACGACTTTCTGGCGATTCCCGTCGTCGATGACGGCAACCGGCTCGTCGGGATCGTCACGGTTGATGACGTGGTGGATGTTGTTATTGAAGAGAGCACTGAGGATATCTATAAATACGGCGCCGCGGGGGAATACATTGACTATATGAAGTCCAATCCTCTTCAGATGGCCCGGCAAAGGGTGGTCTGGCTGATGCTTTTGGTCTTCGTCGGGTTCATTTCGGCGTGGGTCCTGGAGACCAATTCAGTCCATTTAAGGACCATTGTGACTTTGAGCTTTTTTATTCCCTTATTGCTCGGGGCCGGGGGAAACGCCGGGACGCAATCTTCAACGGTCGTGATTCGGGGATTGGCAACCGGGAGTATCAAGACCGAAGATCTCGTGCAGGTGATGAAAAAAGAGATCAGCGTTGGTGTCATTGTCGGCACTTTTATGGCGGTTCTCGTTTCGCTAAGGGCGTTATGGCTGGATCAGGACCCTAAAGTGGGCCTGACGATCGGCTTGGCGATGGTCATGACCGTCATACTCGCGACGGCATTAGGGGCTTTTCTGCCGATCCTTTTCAAAAGGCTCAAGCTTGATCCGGCTTTGATGTCGGGCCCGTTCATTACCAGTATCGTCGATATCGTCTCGCTGCTGATCTATTTCCGGATCGCCACGTTGATCTTCGGGTAAATTATTACCGAAAAAATGGGGGGTGTTCCTAAATTGATTAAAATCTTGACAGCGCGGGATGGTTATGATAAAAAAATTTCAGTCAGAAAATCCTTATCAAAGAGGGCGTCATGTGTAACCGGGATATCGAAGAACCTTTAAATCTTGTATGGGCGTTTTATTGAGCGCCTAAAATAAGGAAACTATAGATATTGAAAAATAACAATTGGAGAATATAAAGGACCTTAAGCAACGGCAAGGTTCTTTTTTTGTGCTTAAAATGGGAAAGATCATCGGCATAACTTACGACTTAAAAAGCGACTGGCAGCGCGGCGGCGATGACCCCGTCGACATTAACGCCGAGTTCGACAAGCCGGAAACCATAGAGCGCGTCGCTACGGCATTGGAGCGCGGCGGGCACAGGGTTGCGCGCATCGGCAATGTCCATAGCCTTCTGGCGCAAGAGGATAATCTTGACGTGGACATTGTGTTCAATATGTGCGAAGGGATAAGCGGGCGCAACCGCGAGTCGCAGGTTCCCGTTATCCTCGAGATGAAAGGAATTCCTTTTGTCGGCGCCGACGCGCTGACATTGGGGATCGCTCTCGATAAAGTCATGGCCAAAAAACTTTTCATGGCCGAAAGGATCCCCACGCCGCGGTTTTTTGAAATCAATAAAGGCGACGATTTGGAAAAGGTCAACGGGATCGGCTTTCCCTTAATGGTCAAGACGCGCCACGAGGGTTCGTCGAAAGGGATCTCGCGGCAATCCCGCGTTGAGGATGCCGGCGGGCTAAAACGGCAGGCAGGGATGATCAACGATACCTACGGCCAACCGGCGCTCGTTGAGGAATTTATTCGCGGAGAAGAATTTACCGTCGCTGTCCTAGGCAATGAGGATCCCCGGGCCATGCCGGTCGTTCAGGTCAGCATTAACGGCCATGTTGAGTTAGGCGATGAGTTTTACACGCATGACCGCATTGCGTCGGAGAGCCTGCAATATGTCTGCCCGGCCAAGATTTCCGGCGAGCTGACGTCGGCCCTTCAAGATTTGGCCGTGCGGGTTTACAAATGCGTCGGGTGCCGGGATTTCGGGCGCGTGGATTTCCGCGTCGATGATCTGGGCCATCCGTATGTTTTAGAGATCAACCCCCTGCCGAGCCTGGATGTAAAGGACGTCTTTAATATTTTTCCGAATGTTTTCTCTTCAAACTACGATGAAATTGTCAACAAAGTCGTCGATTTTGCTTTGAGACGGTATAACATAATAGATGAAGGATCGTTAGCGGCATCTGTTTGCTTAACGGAAAGTCTAAAAGGGCTTAAGTCATGAATCCTCTTGAAGCGCTCAACGGAAAAACAAAAATATCTTCCCGGGAGAAGGCCAGCCTGACGGCGCAGGAAAACCGCGTTTTCAATTTCTTCAATGCCGCGCCGCTCGATTGGGAAGACTGGCGGTGGCAGATCCGCCATCGCGTGACGACCCGGGACGTGCTGGGGAAGCTGATCAAAATAACACCGCAAGAGATGCAAGGTATTGAAGGCTGCGGTGATAAGCTGACAATGTCCATCTCCCCGTATTTCGCGAGCCTTATGGACACGGATGATCCGGCTTGTCCAATCCGCTTGCAATGCGTTCCTCAGGCCGATGAATTTAAAACGTCTCCGGAAGAGATGGCTGATCCCTGCGCCGAAGACCGGCACTCGCCGGTGCACGGGCTTGTACACCGCTACCCGGACAGGGTTTTGTTCTTAGTCAATGAGATGTGCGCGATGTATTGCCGTTATTGCACGCGCTCGCGTATGGTTGGTGATGGAAAGCGGACTCTAAGCAAAGAAACGTACGAGGCCGCTTTTGAATATATCCGCGCCCACAAGGAGATCCGCGATGTGCTGATCTCCGGCGGGGATCCGTTGATGCTCAGCGACCGCATGCTGGAATATATCATTAAGTCGGTCAAAGCGATCCCGCACGTCGAGTTCGTGCGTATCGGCACGAGAGTTCCGGTCACCTTACCGCAGCGCATTACTTTCGGGCTCATCAGCATGCTTAAAAAATACAGCCCGCTATGGATGAGCATTCATTTTAATCACTCGAAAGAAATTACTAAGCGCGTGACATTCGCCTGCGCTTCTTTGGCGGACAGTGGCATTCCTTTGGGCAGCCAGACTGTTTTGCTCAAAGGCATCAACGACACGCCGGAGGTCATGAAGACATTGATGCACGATCTCCTGAAGATCAGGGTCAGGCCCTATTATATTTATCAATGCGACCCTATCTATGGGTCAAAACATTTCCGGACTCCTGTTTCCATCGGTATCAATATCATGGAACATCTGCGCGGACACACTAGCGGCTATGCCGTTCCGGTTTATGTTATTGACGCTCCTGGCGGCGGAGGGAAAATTCCCATGGGGCCTGATTATGTTGTTTCCCGTAAAGATGACACGTATGTCCTGCGCAATTATGCCGGTCAGCAATTCACCTATCACGATCCCG
>JAGLQN010000008.1 GCA_023136835.1 Candidatus Omnitrophota bacterium
CCTTCCGGCCTCGTTAATAACCCCTCCACCCCGCCCGCCAATCTCTGATATTCGGTTAAGCTGTTTTCAATAACCCTCCATTCTTTAAACGTGTAATTCTCCTTCAAACGGACAACCGGTTGTCCAGGGATATCAATATCCGTCCTCTTTCCCTCCACCGGCGAGCTGGAGAGGCCGACTTCATTCCCTTTGATCTGACGAACGTCCGGTATAACCGGCAAATTTAAACCAAGCTGAGCAAATCCTTCATACTGTATTCCTTCACTTCCAATTTTAAACGGAAGATATCCCTTTAAGATTCCATCCTTTCTTCCTTCGATTAAAGCCAATGCCTCAGTCTCATCAATTTCAGAAAAACCTTTTGTGTGAAGAAATTCCAATAAGTGATCTTTCCCTTGAGGATCCAGCGCAAACATATTAGCCCCCGGTCCACTTGCTCCACTCCCTACTAAAGCGATGCCTTCTTCTCTGGCATCATCACTAAGACTGCCCATTGGGCCAAAAGCATAGAGCCGAGTTTCCCGCAATGTGTCTTCTCCCTGCTCATTAAAAACATCTCTCACAACTTCAAAATCTTTATAATATTCATTGTCGGGATTAAAAACTTTATCGGCATACGCCTTTGCATATTCAGGAACTTTTTTCCCTGTATGAGCATCCAGCATCAAATTCAACCAGCGTTTAACCAGTCTGTCCCGAATCTTTGCATAACGCATCATAACCCGGCTGACTTTGTCCCACTGCGCGTTCTCGAATGCCGCTGTCGTTTGTGTAGTCAATTCTAATAATTCAAAGAATAACGGTAGGGCTTCAGTATCCTCATCGACAAGCAAATCTGTCCACACTGTATTAACCAACCCTGCAGTCCGGTTAAAAGATTGACCGTCTTTGTAGGGTTTTCCGGCCTGGACAGTCATCATTACATTTTCCAATGAACGAAGTTTTTCATCATTCAACAAAGGCACTGCCACAACAGAGTTAGGGGAAACCAAATGATCCTGTGAATCCTTAATTCCCGATGTCATAATAATCTGCTGGACTCCTCCGAGGGTGGCGTTATAAGGCCCCTGAAAACCGGCTAAATTTCCAAATTCATTATTCTCAAATTTAACAACTAGGGTATTGAGATCCGCTTCGGAAAGATCCGCACCGGTCATAATGCTGATAACAGAGAGGATTTCCTTAAGAAAGGTTCCGGATGCCTCCATACCTCCGGCCCGGGACATCGCCGTTGTAGGCTCGAGAATAAATTTAACACCTGTAATCCCAAAGACATTCATAACAATATACTGTACAGCATCAACAATCCCATTGGGAACTTTACCGTTCTTCAGAACAATTTCTCCTTTATAAATTCTCGGATTATCTTTTGTCAGGCCGAAAACAGGGGCCACATAGACATTCTCATCTCCATTTTCCGCCCGTTCACATCGGATACTCAACTTATGATTACTGGCAACCGTGATTGTGGAAGGAAGCTTGTCAAATCCGCGAATACCTTTTTTCGTTAACCTAAAAATCCATGACCTAAGATCCAATGATGAACCCAGAATATCCGCCCCGCGCAAATAAGCGCTAGAGCGTAATGTGATATTACGTTTTTCCGCCTCTTCGAATAATTGACGAACTGCTTTTGAATCTCTTTTCATCAATGACCGTAATTTCTTTATTTCATCTGCTGATAACGGTTGATCTAGGTCAAAATCTAATTTCGGCTTAAAAAATCGCCCTTGAACTGACAACTTGTAATTTTTTGTTTCCACCGGCGAGCTGGATGCTTTACCAATTGATGAATCAGGTGATGCCGCTTCTTCTTTAATTGTTTGAACAAATTTATCAATTATTGGATTGTTCTTTTGAGCCGAACTCATCAGGTCACCAAACGACAACGGTTTATCATCTTTCTTTGTTTTTTCCATTATTATTTTAAGATTCTGTGCAAGTTGATATTGTTCATCCAAATCCAACCCACCAAAAAGATTTAAAGCATTCTGCCAAAAGCTTGTTGGTATGCCGTCTGCTCCGCCTCTGAAAGTCGCATGTAAATTGATCGTTCCGTTGCCTCTCTCTTGTGAATAGAGCAGCAACCGCCAAGCTTCCTCAAGCATGTCTTTAACAGTATCGTAACGAGATCGCCCATCAATATCATAGTTAACTGTGTGACTAAATCCCGTAATATTTTTTTCTGGAAAAATTTTATCAAAAGTTGCCTTAGATCGCAACTGTTGGTGAGGCGTTTGAATAAACAAAACGTTGTATTCCCCTTGCTCAAGGGGTCTATTATTGTCTTTTTCTAATACATCCCTTCTATAAAACTGTATATTTTGTGGCGTATTAGACGAATTCGACTCCAATCTAATGCCAATTAAATCAACATTCAAATCAGAAAATTCCTCTTCTTCTTGTACCATCTTGATTATAATTTTATCAATAAGTTCCGCTTCACTGACTGATTCCCTATCTATGTCAGTAAAGTCAACACCATACTTTTCTGCTACGGCTATCGTTGTTTCAATAAAGCGTCCTCGCCCTCCAGTAATAACCATACGGCTTTTTTTACCCGATTCTCGATGCACTCTCAAAGCTTCACGAAAAGTTTCCAAATTATAATTTCCTAGAATAATAATGTCCCTGATTGTTCGGGCGTCAAATTCATCCCGCTGTTGCAAAACATTTAACATAGGTTGAATTATCGGCGAACTGGATTGGTCAAATTTTTGTGGCGTAACCTCTACACTGGCTCGATATTTGGGATTTTTGGATTCGTTCACCGGGCTGCTGGTACGATGGATATCTCCGGCACCGATGAGTAGTAATCCTCCCGAAAAATACTTGCGCGGGATGATTTCCTGGCTCAAGCGGTTATAGTCTTCCCTGATATAATTAAACACGCCTTTTTTGTAGGCCTCCATATACCGGGCGTAGATCTGGTCTTTGACGGTCTTATCGTCAAGATCGACGCCGGCGATCTTGTTCTGGTCGACATAGACTTGCGAGAGCAAACTGTTCTTGACGGTCTCTTTGTACCATTTGGCAAGGATCAGGGAATGGTAAATTTGGCGCAGCGGGGCGAAGTGCTCGCCTTCGTTGACTTCGCGCTCAATCTCAGGAATGATGATTTCGCGAATAATACCCGTTGAAACGGACAAATCCTGATCCGTAGGGACAGGTTTAAAACCTGTCCCTACATTGGAATTCATCGCCAGGTAATCACTATCCAACATCACCTTCAACTTCGCGTTAACCACATAAACTGTCTGCTCATGTTCGTAAACAGTCGCGTTCTCCGGCAGGATCCACACCTTATTAAATGTATTCACCGGGATTTCAGAGGTCCCGAATTGTTCTTCGGCCTTTTTATAAACCTTATCCCAAAACTTTTTCCCTAATTCTTCTTCCGGATACATTAAGGAAGCCGTTAATTGCTTCAAGATATAATCCTGGGCCAACATATCCCTGCCGAGTTCTGTTTTCCCTAACTCTTCAGGAATAATACGGTCATCTTCATAGGGTGAAAGGTTAACCCAAAGGTTGTCTTTGGGAACGGTCATGGAGGCGAGAAAATATTTAACAAGCCGTTCGGTTTCTTTTTTTATTTCATCAATGGTAAAATAGGTGTTGCCGCTATCGATAATAAAGTCAAACTTGAGGGGATCATCCGGATAGATGGTCATGCCTTTTAAGAGCACCGGCGCGAAGGCATGGCTCGGGGTTACCATCGTTCCCGGAACAGGAAGATTGAGCCCTCCGACTCCGCTCAGGGTAAAGACACTCTGGGCATAACCCGCTGCCGGGCTGAATATAAGCAAAAAGGTTAATACAAAGACAATCAGGCCGGATAAGCAGCGGTAGAATATATTTTTTTGTGGGGAAATAAAAAAGCCACGCATGGGATTATTCTCCTGGTTTACCAAATGAAGTTGGCGCTTAATTCAAACTAGAAACTTCAAACCCTTCTTCCTCCCTCTGCGGGGCAAGGCCAAGCAATGGTAAAATGCTCGGAAGCGGCGATATATTGATAATCACCGGTAAAATACCATTGATAGATTCTGGATTTAAATTCTGCAGGCCAGCAGCAGAAAAATTAATTCGCATCTTATCGCCCTGTTCGTTTAAATTTATATTATTTGGATTGAAGTCAATACCACCATATTCAGGGCTTGCCTGAACTGGACTACTTACAGTATTAAGTATTACACCAGCAGCGATAGCTTTTACATCAAAATCATAACTACTACCAAGTTCCACCATTCTTTCAATCCTCCATTTAGCACTTCTTTCAAGCTCCTTCAATTCCGGTATATTTAGGTGCTTAAGTATAATGCCTGCTACATGGGCTTTACTTCGATAATGATCAAATGAATTCGATTCGGATTTCCATTTAACACCAAGCACTCTTACAGCGTCTTCTTGAACCTTTCTCTCAAATATTTCTGGATGATCCAGCGCTATACCAGCAGCGATAGCTCTCACATCAAGATTATAACTACTACCAAGTTCCAACATTCTTTCAATCTTCCATTTAGTATCTCTTTCAAACTCCTTCAATTCCGGTATATTTAGGTGCTTAAGTATAATGCCTGCTACATGGGCTTTACTTCGATAATGATCATTATTCTCACCAAATGGATTCGGTTTGGATTCCCATTTAACACCAAGCACTCTTGCAGCGTCTTCTTGAACCTTTCTCTCAAATATTTCTGGATGATCCAGCGCTATACCAGCAGCGATAGCTCTTACATCAAGATTATAACTACTACCAAGTTCCAACATTCTTTCAATCTTCCATTTAGCACCTCTTTCAAACTCCTTCAATTCCGGTATATTTAGGTACTTAAGTATAATGCCTGCTACATGGGCTTTACTTCGATAATGATCATTATCCTCACCAAATGGATTCGGTTTGGATTCCCATTCAACACCAAGCACTCTTGCAGCATCAGGAACCAAATTTAACAACATCGCATTATCACTAATTGGTGAAGAAGCCAGCAATTCGGGTTTTTTCTTTTCAATTATTTCCGTCATTATTTTTATAGCACGAGGCATATAGCTGTCTAATTTAGCCGGTGTTATCTCATGTTGCCCCTGAGCCAGATGCCCTCTATTTGTCTTTATTACATCCACTAGCACCTCTGCTTGTTCATATAACTGAGAAATGTCTGTCTCATTCTCAAATTGCTCTACAACACTCCATAACGCATCCACATTCTTGCGAGCTCCTTTCTCATTCTGACGAATGGCTTTCTCAAATAGTCGTGTTGCTTCCTTCTGAAGGGAAATTACTTCGTCTTCTTTCATTTCAAGTAAACTCTTTTCCCCAACAATCACTGAATAATACTCATTTAAGCGATTAATTCTTTCCAGATTATCAAGCCCCTTCTCTAAATTTGTTAAAGGTGAAGAGGATTTTTCAGCTATTTTCTCGATTCTTTCTTCAATCATTTTTTCCGCCCCAACTCTTATTAGTTTCCTTTTTAATAAAGGAACATTACCATGCGTCCCATAATCGTATCCTTTATCACGAAACCATCCCAATCCAACAGTGGGTACTGGATAATGCGCAAGACTTCTTTGGAATAAATCAAGAAATAATTGCTCTTGTGTAGAGATGGTAGGAGTATCTTGCTCTGTAATAATCCGCAGTATAAAACCAAGTTCTATTTCTCCCGATTCATTTATTGCTGTCTGGAAGGCTTCGCGTTGTTTTTTTAGAGACTTCGGGTCAATCTTAATTTCATTGCCACTTCGCAAAAAATCAGATATGCCTCTTCCTGGGTTAAGTTTTAAGATTAGCTCTTCCGTCATTCCATATTCACGAGCAATAGTCTGCAGGGTTTCATTCTCATCTTCAACAATATGCGTATTGGAAACAGGAGAAGAGGATTCTTCATCATTCCCTGATGTTTCCACTTTCATTGCCACAACCGCATACTGTTTTTCTGTTAATTTGTTTTCCACGGCAGACGATACCACACCTTCCATTTTTTTAAATCCATTCTCAAAATTAGTAATCCCACCAGAAAAATACTTTCTAGGAATAACTTCTTGCGTGACTGAATCAATATCTTCCTTTATGTAATTATAAACACCTTTTTCAAACGCCTCGACATATCGGTCATAAATCTTCTGTTTTATCTCTTTATCCTCAAGCTCAATACCGTTGACCTTGTTTTTATCCGCGTAGATTTTCGCGAGCAGACTTTCCTTTAAATTCTTCTTATACCATGTCGCTAAAAGCATGGAATTATACATCTGGCGTAAATTAGCGAAGTTCTTACCCTGATTGACTTCCTTTTCAATCTCAGGCAAAAGCACTTCTCTGACGATTTCCGCTGAAACCCCGCTTATAATCTCAATATCGTCCTTAGTCACATTTCCCAAGCCATGTTTCGCGCTTCTAACGTTACTTTCTAAAGCCAGATAATCTTCTTCTAACATGACTTTTAAGTGATTTTTGACAACAAACACATTTGTATCATGAACATAAACAACCGCTTCATCAGGCACGATCCATATCTTATTAAAGGTATTCATCGGAATTTCTGTTGTCCCGTATTCCGCTTGGGCCTTCGAATACACCCGATTCCAGAACTCCTTACCAAAATCATCTTCCGGATACATTAAGGAAGCTGTTAATTGTTTCAACAGGTAGTCCTGAGCTAACATATCACGGCCCATTTCTGTATGACTCAATCCTTCGGCAATGATACGGTCTTTCTCATAGGGAGAGAGGTTCACCCACATTTCATCTTCAGGCACAGTTAATGTCGCCATAAAGTAATTTATGAGCTTTTGCGATTCTTGCCTTAAAGCTTCCCCTTGAAGTTGATCATCACCGATATCAATAATAAAGTCGAATTGCAGGGGATTTTCCGGATATATCTTGATCCCGGCCACAATGGCGGGATTAAAGACCGGGCTTAGGCCGACCATCGTCCCCGGAATAGGAAGGTTAAGAAGATTTATGGACTGGGCGTAACCGGCAACGGGACTAAAGACAAGGGAAACCGTCAGTAGACAGACAAATAGATTGGATATACATCGGTAAGCAGAATGTTTTTTGTTTATAATAAAAAAACCACGCATGGGAATTATCCTCCTGGTTTATTGGATAAATGCTTTTATCCGAATAACCCTTGTATTCCCTCCGTGGCATGAATAAAATTCAAGGAATGAAATTTCAGATTTTTATTAGGCACGGCATCGTGCCTAAGTATATATTATATATACCATATATATCAGAAAAGGGCAAATTAAATTTGGGGCAATTTGGGGCAAATAAGATGCAATTTTAGAAAGGCAAACGGTCAATATCTTCAGGTATTTTGATATTATGAACCTTTAACGCGGGATTGATCTTGCGGATAAGCCCTTTTAAGATATTACCCGGGCCTATTTCGATAAAATCTGTAACTCCCTGGCCTGCGATATACCGGATGGAGCCCACCCATTGGACGGATGATGTGATTTGTTTGGCAAGATTGTTGCGGATATCTTCCGGCTTATCTGTTGATTGACCGTCGACATTGCTGACAACGGGAAAACGAGGAGTTTGAAATACCGTTTTGTTGAGTTCTTCTTCAAATTTTGGCACCGCCGATTGCATGAGGCTTGAGTGAAAAGCGCCGCTGACATCTAAAGGAATTACGCGCTTGGCTCCCTGATTTTCAATGATCTTCGAAGCTTCAGCGACCTTCTGAGCGTCTCCCGTAATCACAATTTGCTCGGGCGAATTGAAATTAGCAACCTGCGCTCCTGTCTTCGCGCAAATCTCAACTAATTGATCACAGTCAAAACCGATAACCGCCGTCATCGCCCCTTTTTGCGGCCGGGTCGCCTCTTCCATAAAAGACGCCCTGCGCTCGACTAATTTAAGCGCCTCCGCGAAACTAAGAGCTCCCGCGGCAGCAACAGCGGCGCACTCGCCTAAACTTAATCCACAGGCAAATTGAGGCTCGATATTCTGAAATTTAGAGTGCGCTTGAAAGGCGGCAAGAGCGGCAAGACTATATGTAAATATAGCGGGCTGGCAGTAGGCCGTTGAGGTTAATTTTTCCCGCGGCCCTTTAAAAATAACATCGGTTAAGCCGCTGATCAATTGATCGGCTTTATCAAAGACTTCCCTAGCTTCCGACGACGATTCATAAAACTCTTTTCCCATGCCGACGGTTTGGGCGCCCTGGCCGGGAAAGATATATGCGACTTTCATTACAAATGGCTCCTGTATAAGTAAGAAGCAAGAAGATGGAAGTAAGAAGAATCAATCACCATTTAACAACATTCGCCGCGCTCACAAGCCCCGCGCCGAAAGTAACCAGCACAACATTGCTGCCGCGTTTGATCTTTCCCTGCTCGACGGCTTCATACAACGCGACCGCGATCGAGGCTGAAGACATATTGCCGTATTGGTCGATGTTCACAAAAATTTTATCTTTCGGCAAGCCTAATTTTCTCGCCACCGCGCTGATAATGCGATCATTCGCTTGATGCGGCACAAGGCAATCAATATCCGAAAGCTTTAGCTTGGCTTTTTTGATCGCGATCAACGCCGCTTTCGCCATCGAATTAACCGCGGCCTTAAAAAGTTCCTTGCCCTGCATGGTGATGCGTGGCAAGTCCATTGTCGTTGTTTTCTGGTCGAGCGCTTTCCTCTCTTTAGATATGATCGCCATTAACCCGCCAAAATGCCCTTCGGCATGCAGGTAATCCGAAATGATCCCTCGGTTCCCTCTTACCTTTGACAAAACACAAGCTCCGGCGCCGTCACCGAACAAAACACAGGTGTTCCGGTCAGTCCAATCCATATAAGTGGAGATCTTCTCGGAAGCAATGACAAGGGCATTCTTGAATAATCCGTTCTGGATCAATTGTTTTGCCGTCGTTATGCCATAAAGGTATCCGGAACAGGCCGCGCCAATATCAAAAGCTGCCGCGTGACGGGCATGAATAGCTTTTTGAACCAGACAGGAAACCGACGGAAAACTAGTGTCCGGACTTATGGTCGCGACAATAATTAATTCCACTTTGTGCGGATCTAATTTCGCGTTCTTCAGCGCCTCGCGTGCCGCTTTGATCGCGAGATCGCTGTTTCGCTCGGTAATCTCGGCAATGCGCCGCTCTCTGATCCCCGTGCGCGAGATGATCCACTCATTGCTCGTATCCACCATTTTCTCAAGGTCAAAATTCGTTAATCTGCGCTCGGGAAGATAATGCCCTAAACCAATAATCCCAACATTGCTCATAGAAATATATCCTTCCTGTTTTTAGACAAGTGCGCGTGAGACCTTCTCGGTCATCACATCCAAAATATTATGTTCAATTTCCCGGATGGCCGCCCGGATGGCATTCTTGATGGCCTTTGGGCTTGAACGCCCGTGGCTGATCATGACAAT
>JAGLQN010000080.1 GCA_023136835.1 Candidatus Omnitrophota bacterium
CTGCAAAGCCCCTGACCTCATCAACCTCGACACAGCCTGATTCCCCGCAGTCCTCTGCAAGAACGGGATGCGGTCCACCGGAGTATCCATCGACTGCAAACGCTTAGTCCTTCGCACCCGGGAATTCGAATTCGATTGCTTTACCTCAGGCATTTTAGCAATTTGACCAACTCTTTCTCCCATCTTTTATTACCTCTCTATTTACAATCACTAATATAATGCATATTATATTTCAAAGTCAATATATCATAAAATGTAATTCCTGTTTAATTTAAAACCTCAATTCCAATCTCCGAAAATCGTTATTATTCTGGAAAATTTACTCCATCAATCCCTCAATCATCCCAAAACAGCTAATCGAAGTGACCGCGAACAGATTCCGGCAAGGATTTTCCGCCGCCATTGAGAGCTTGAATACGATATTTTAGATAAGTGTTGATTTTAGCATTATGATCAATACGAACTGTTTTGTTCCGGTGGACCGGGCAAATGATCTCTATTCGCTGGATTCTTTGTTATAAGTTTTATTTTTTCCGGATTGCTGCACCACATGTGTCAACTCATGTGCCAGCAGCCTTCGTCCCTCGCTCATCCCCGGCGCATACTGCCCTGCCCCAAACACCACATCGCGCCCTAAAGTAAAGGTGCGGGCATTGACCGACCGGGCTACGCGGGCTGCACGTGCGTCACTGTGTACATGCACGTCGTCGAAATCCACGCCGAAGCGCGGTTCGAAGAAGGTCCGTTCGGACGCGGACAGTGGTTGCCCTGTGCCTTTGATGGACTGGATATCACGCCCCATTTCTGGAGTGACCTCTGGAGTAGCGGTAGCGAGACTTTTTGGTTGGATTTCTTCTTCTTCTTCCTCCTCCTCTTCTGGCTCGACCTGCCTTTGAACCAATGGAGTGATTTCTTCGGTAAGCGGTTTGGCCTGAAACATTTCTTCCTCCTCTTCCTCCTCTGGCTCAACCTGTCGCTGCATCTCCGGTTCCGGCATCCGCATCACAGCATCCGCCACCCGGTACGCCTCCTGCTCATACTTATCCCCCAGCTGGCCGATCTTAAGCTTAGCCTGCAAGGCCCCCGACTTGATCAGCCTTTGCACAGCCTGGTTGCCGATAGTTCTTTGAAGGAATAAAATCCGATCAGCAGGAGATTTTGGTGGCTGAGATGATTTTTTCCTTAGAATTCGAAGAGACAAATTTGATTTCTTTACAATAGGTGTTTTGGTATATAGCCTGGAAATTTCATCCATATAATCACCAATTTATTATGAATGCATATAATTTGAGACGAATTAATTCAAGATCATTCCGTAATATTGATCTACTCAGTTATAATATTTGTTTTAAGTCATTAATTATTTTCTGGTTTTTTAGTACAAAATCCTTTCAAGTGTTGCATATCGCATTGAAGGTTGCCTTCGGGTGTATACCTCAATAAATGATAGTGGTTATCCATCAAACAATAACCATGGATTTCCACTCAAAATATTCTGCCGATCTCTGACAGCAAATCCAAAAACAAATAACTGTGGTCATCATCATGGAAAATATTTCATTAAACTACATCTCGGTTTATTACACGACACCAGGCGCCGGGAAATTCAATTCTTAAACGGACGAGAAATGGGATGAAGATATCATATATAAATACATAGATTTGACCCCTTTATAGATCCCTTTATTTGCAGTGCTACCGGGGTGAATGGGCAATTCCCCGAACGGGACTTGAACCCGCTAGATAAATTGCCAGGACGGCGTGCTGGGAGACTTTTCTACGCTCTATATGCTACCCAGCATCATCGGAATCATCTCTGGGCTGAACGGTAAAGCACCGTTCAATAGTATTGTTGATTTCGGTCAACTCTTCGACCTCGTCGTTGATGTCCAGTTCTACGTATGCACAGTAATTGCCAGTTTCGAGAAGCGGCAAGAAAATCATTCGCTTGTATCGATAGGGCCCCTCTTGTACCAGAGAATCGACACCAGGCACTGAAATCCACATGGACATGATTTTGTCGCTCTCGTGGCGGCATCCGTAGCATTCGTCGGCCTTATAAAGCGTAAACTTGTTGTCATGGGGACCGGCCGGTAGCCAACCCGGATTCCAAACCCACAACCATATGCCGGACTGTTCGCCTTCTTTCGGCTCGCCAGCTGGCGAAAAATTGAGCGAGACATAAAACGCTAGTTCAGCCTTTTTGTCGTCGTCTGTAGCGGGTTGGTTGGCCGCTTTCTGTCGTTGAAGCAGTGTCATTACCCCATTGGTTGAAGACTTGTCACTAGGATGTGCGTGGCCATTACAAGAATCGAACCCGGAGCTCGAGCGCAAAGAAATGCATGTAGGTCTCCTGCGTGGCCAGCCCGGCTCTTCCATCCGTAGCACCCGCTCGGCCACGGCGTCTGCCTCATGCTCATAGGTCTCTCCCGGTCGGCTAATTGTCAGCGCCGGCCGGTTTATGTGTGCATCAGTGAGCGGTTCCGCTTGAAGTGGCAATGTGCTCAAAGCCGCACGAAAGACCTGCTGCTGTTCGATGATTTTAACCTTCGCGCCCTTCGCGGGAACTTGCATCATGTCAGCAATACTCTGCCAATCCACGTTTTTTTCCCGAATGGCACTCATGAATTGGCCCGGGTCGAAACCAGGCACGAGCTTCTGTAACTTCAAAAAGATGGGGTGGGCAGGGCCAAGGAAGTAGCCGATAGCTAAATCCTTTATTCCTACCGCTTGCGCAAGAGCAGCGCCAGCAATCAGCTTGTTCGGATACGCCTTGCCGGCCGACAGCCTGTACTCTTCCAGGAGCAGGTTGGTGAAATACTGTGTCACGCCTTCGTTAAGGCCGGACCCGAATAGCTTTCTGAAGGATGGATCGGAGAACTTGTGGATCGCCTCATGCACTAGCTCTTCCAGGTTGACCGATCTGGGAACCACAATGCGGTCCCGTTTTCGATTGTAGAATCCGCCCACCTTCTTGGCTCTTTCGACGGAACCCCCGCTTCGATTCTCATGCGCAATGTATGCTCCCTCGAATTCCTTTTGAGGAAGGTAAGTGACGTTGCCTTTCAGGCGGGCTCCCTGGTCGAGTTTTTCTCCGATGAACGGCCGAAGTAGTTTACTAGCAGCCAGCGCAGCATCAATTTCTTTCTCGGCCCTATAGTCGACGATTTGGGATGTATTTCTCCCTTTGAGCGGGTTTTTCGCCTGGCGACGGATAATCGCGCCGCTACCACCGGACGCTCTCTGCTGGACCACGTGAGTCAGCTCATGAGCAAACAATTTTCTATAATCCAATGCATCTGAGGAGTATTCTCCAGTTCCAAACACAACATTATGCCCAAGCGTAAAAGCGCGGGCATTAACTGAGTTAGCTGCATTAGCTGCCCGCGTGTCGTTATGCACTCGTACATTAGAAAAATCTTTTCCGAAACGAGGCTCAAAAAAACTCCGCTCCAACCCGGACAATGGCTGTCCTCCCTCTTGCAGTGATTGAATACTGGAGCTTATTGCGGGTGTCACTTCAGGAGTTACGCCTCCGGTTATTTTTGCCCGGATTAACTCTTCGTCTTCTTCCTCCTCAAGACCTTCCTGGCGTTGAATTAACTGGGTGATTTGCTTGGTTTGTATCAACCCTTCTTCTTGAGTTCGGCAATTTGGAAAGAGGTTTGTGGATTCAAAAGGACGGTTCTCATCCTCAGCCGTTTTATTTTCACCTGAGCAGGCGCGATGGATTGTTCCACTGCGGGAAATAGTGTTATTGGCCAGTGAAGAATCGCCAACCAAAGAAGATGGCTGAGGCTCCGGCATCCGCATTACAGCATCCGCCACCCGGTCCGCCTCCTGCTCGTACTTATCCCCGGGCTGCCCGATCTTAAGCTTTGCCTGCAGGGTCCCTGATTTGATCAGCCGCTGGACAGCCTGGTTGCCGATGGTTCTTTGAAGGAATAAAATCCGATCAGCAGGAGATTTTAGTGGCTGAGATGATTTTTTTCTTTGAATTCCAAGAGACGAATTCGATCTCTTTACAATAGGTGTTTTGGCATATAGTCTGGAAATTTTATACATATTATCACCAATTTATTAATTAATCCAGATAATTTGAGATGAATAAATTCTAGAGCATTCTGTAACACTGGTCCGTTCAGTTACAATATTTGTTATAAGTTGTTTAATAATTTTCTGGCTTATCAGTCCAGGCCCAATAGGAAACAAATGATTATTGACTCCTTACAAGCGAATATTAAGCCAAATTCGCCTTGACAAAAAATCAAATCATGATATCAAAAATATAAAAATACTTCGTTACAAAATCAGTTACGTTTATTAAATCTCTAAATTCACGAAACCATTAGAGCTTTTTTTCAAGCCAATCGACAAATAATTTCGTCATCTTATCCGAAGCAATGTTAAAGTTTCCAACTAAACTCATCATACTAACCGAACGGCCTGGATTACTTTTAGGTGGGTTGCCTATGCATGCTGTCGGGGGTGTACCTTGATAGGTTTTGATAATCTTCTTACCAAGGAATAGTAAGCCGAATTCGTTTATTGGTGCGGACAAGTTCTTTTCTAATTGACTCCGCTTTGTAATCTTGCCTGATTTAACATCCCCACCATAGAAATTGATAAAGGTATCAAATCGACCAGCTCGGGCTCTTCCAGCCTTCGTGTTTGTCAGTCGGTAATACTGCATTAATACTTCGGAAAAAGGCTTATTCAATTGCAGCTCAGGGGAGGATGCCACTGAGTCGTGCCAAGCCCAGTTAGCATAGCTATCTATATCGCCTTCCAAGTCGCTATCCCTGGCAAAGTTTTTAAAGTATTGATCGTAAGTGCTCGTAAAATTGATAAAAGATACACAGAATGTATGGTAAGCCGCTGCCGATCCCACATCTCCTGCCCAGGTGGCCCATTCATGATTCGCAACGTTTGTGTCCAAATACATGCGTCCAGCGATATTTGCCGACACAGTTTGTGGTTTTTGCATGGCGTCCATACCTGTCAGCAAATGGCCGATATCTAACATTTGCCCGTTATTAAAGACCTGTTGACTTTTTTGAAGGGCCTTGAATAAGGTCTTTCCGAGTTTGAGTGTGGGATCATTACCAGGAGACCAGGGCCGTTGTGTAATAACGTCATTCCATATTTTGTTGCGGTTCTGAGGAGAAGTCCAGCTGGCGTTGCCGTAATAAATCTGTCGTAATACGGATAATGTTTTAGGCGCATCCATAGCAGAAGTAAGCCCCAGACGATCCTCAAGACAGCGTACCAGGAACATATATTGATCCAAATCAGAAGCAAGCGCTAAAAAGTCGCACAGATCTTTTCCTTCCGGGCCGGTTGCTTTGACAATTTTGATAACAACCCCTCGATTTTTTGCTCTATTTTCAGCAGTATCATTAGGGGCTACAAAACTGGTAACCGAGTCTCCCATATGAAAGAGAACCTTGACCTGAACGACTGGTGGCATTACATCAAAAACAGCCTTGGCCCTTTCGTCCCTCAACATACTGTTTCCCTTTTCAGTGCCCAAACAATCAGCATAGCCGATGACACCCACGAAGGATAGGGAAGGCGTCCCCGCTATAATAGACATGACCCGCTGCCAGGCTGGACTCGTTGTGACACCTGGCGGAAGCTGATTATCATTAACCGCAAAATCTTGAATAAACAGTTTGTTGTCACTGGTCTTAAAAATGGTGTTGTTTGTAAGAATACCAGCGGGTTTTTCCGACTGACTTTTTTCTCCTTTTGGGCGGTGGCTGGAGCAGGATTTCCGTTGAAGCACACCCCCATCAATGCTTTGTTGGACCAAATGCGTTAATTCGTGCACAAGCAGACGTTTTCCGGTCTCACCCGATATCTTCGATTCGCCCTCCCGCTGCAACGACACCGTCCCATGGTGGGCTGACCCCGTCGTTGCTTGTTCTGCTCGAGTCATCTGTAACGCTTTAGCGCCCATCACATCCGCTTCTCGCTCCAAACCCGCATCATCATTAATCGGCACCCCTTTCGCCTGCATCGTGGGCTTCACCCGCCCCTGCATCTGCTGTACCGCATGCCAACCTTCATGGGGTAGATGCTTATCCTGACCCGGACCCAGGTGGATGTCTTGCCCTTGCGTGTACGCCAGCGCATTAAGTTGGGCAGGTTCGGAGGAGTTGTGATGTACACGCACACTTGAGATATCCATACCAGAGAGTTTCTCCAGACCCGATTTCAGGTGATCTAACATGCCGGTCTTATTATGGGACGCCTCCGTTTTTGCTAGTAAAGTGCCTGTTAGCCCCAACGCGAACTTCGCCTGGAGTGGCTCTTCCCCCTCTTCTGGCTCGACCTGCCTTTGAACCAATGGAGTGATCTCATCGGCAAGCGGTTTGGCCTGAAGCGTTTCTTCCTCTTCCTCTGGTTCCTCTTGACGCTGGACCTGAAGCAGAGGTGTGATCTGGCTGGCATGTGGTTTGGATTGTAACGTCTCCTCCTCTTCCTTCTCTGGCTCAACCTGCCGCTGCACCCCCGGCTCAGGCATCCGCACTACTGCATCCGCCACCCGATCAGCCTCCTGCTCATATTTATCCCCGGGCTGGCCGATCTTGAGCTTGGCCTGCAAGGTCCCCGACCTGATCAGCCTCTGCACAGCCTGGTTGCCTGCAGTTCGTTGTAGGTACAGGATTTGTTCAACTGGAGAATTACTGGATTGGTGGGGCTCGATCTGTCTTGTTTGAGAAACCGAATTCTCACTCTTTGATCTAAGCTTTTTACTGGTTGCCTTGGCTATTTCACTCATACTTTATTCTCTAAAATTCTTACTAGCCCCAGGAACGAACTGAATAATTCCCTTATAGAGTTAATTCCCCTTTCTACAATGGTTTATTATCGTATATATCTCATTGCCGTCTAATTTTATTCTTCAATGATCTGGGCTGCTATGGGATCCGGTGGAATGTACCTCCTCTGGCACCTCTTGCGTGCCCCACACGCGTGATCGGGTTGAAAGTCCTAAGGCTTCTAGTTCGCCATGTGCGGGCTACAGATCCGGGTAGAGGCTGTCTTGAACCTCCCGATGATTCTGCTGTAGTAAATTCTATTACAACCGTGCCATTTGGTAATGTGATCCTCTGGACAGTGGATACTATCCTTATATGGCTACCACCACTGACCACCCAGGTATCTCCTGGTCGTAGATCAGTTGGTCTTCGAACCCGCGGGCCACGACGGAAGCTGGCTGCAGCTCGTTCACGGTGACTGATTCCTGGTGGGAGTGGAACAGTGGGGAGACCGAATATAGCAGCAGGAATGCCAGCAATTGAGGCAACTGTTCTAACAGCTTCCCGTGCTCGTATAGCAGCCCGGAGCACAAAACCAGAGCAATCAACACCTATCCCTACATGTCTTACCCATCGCTGAATGAGTGTCGGGAGCCGCCTTTGCCCAAGATCGGTAAGCTGCTGTCCCCGACGTAATTGCCCGATTCGAATGGCATAACGCCGGATAATACCCTGACTGAGGGCTTCCTCCACGAACTTCTTAACATCTTCAGGTGTTGCTTTACCTAATTCTACAGCACGACCAGCAAAACGAGTCTTGCTCCTTCGATCAAGCTTACTTCCCGGCGGCGCCTTAAGGCTCGAATGATAGCCGGAAAATGAGCAGCACGGCATCTCCGGCGATAATGTGCGCGTGCAGTTGCGGTATTAATAAAGTAAGCTCCCTGAACATGGACCCTGATTGTCAGTGGAGCTGGAGGGGCCCTGTTGCCCCTGAGGTAACGGGACAGACCCCACTACATCAATCGGAATGTTTTGAAATCTATCGAGTTCGTAAAGAATAATTGAACTGACGATTCTATCCACTTCAGCCTGCGTTAGAGGGCCGGCAATTGGTACCCGGGCTTGTGCAGCCTGGCGTTGAATGAAAGGTACAGGGCCCATCATCTGTTTAAAGAGATTCAGTTCTGGCGCTTGTTGCTGTTGTATTGTGTGTGTCAACTCATGTGCCAGCAGTTTTCTCCCTTTTTCACTCCCCGGTGCATAATGACCTTCCCCAAACACAACATCTTTTCCTAATGTGAAGGCCTTGGCATTCACCATCCGCGCTGACTCAGCTGCCCGTGCATCAGTATGCACCTGCACCTTGCTGAAGTCACGGCCAAATAGCGGTTTGAAAAAGGTGTGTTCATTTTCTGATAAAGGTTGGCCCCCTCCTCTAAGGGACTGTATTTGGGATTCAAGATCATGATCTAATTCCGGGATATTAACTGAAGTCGCTTTTGCCTGAAGCTCCTCTTCATCTTATCTGTTGACTTTGCAGTTCTTCCTCTTCTATTGGTTGCCATCTCAGTTTATCTTCTTCACATAGGGGGCAGGCAAGCTGTATGTGAGGTGTTCTTAAGGATACTGCCATCCGCTCCTGCATCACTGCCTCGGCTATCCTATCATCTTCCTGCTTGTATTTGTCACCTTGTTGGCTGATCCTGACTTTGCCTTGCAAGAGAGGATGCCCTGATTTAATTAATCTCTGAACAGCCTGGTTACCTATGGTTTTCTGAAGGAAAAAAAATTTGTCAGCAGGCGAGTTTGACGATTCAGAAAAATCGGCCCGAGGTGTACGAAATACTAAGTTATCTTTCTTTGTATCTAGCTTTTTAGTAGCTGCTTCGACTCTCTTGCCCATGTTTTATCTCTAATTATTAAATATTTGATTGTATTTATATATTAGATTTTTTAAAAAGTATTGTTAGCTTTTATGTTTAATCCTTAAGAAGTTTAAGGATATGTTTACCCCGTTTCATAATCGCTATTCCATAATCCTTGTTAAGCATAATCTCTGAAAGAGACTTGTCCGGACCCTGGTTGTACCGCGTACCAATAACAATAATCTCGTCTACTGTGAGACTGGCAGCACCCTTACCTTTATAGTCTATGTCTCGTAACCTAGCCAGGTGTTTCGCAGCCAAAAAGATAGCTTGTTGTGGATCTTGAAGGCTTTCCACAACAGCATTCATCTGAGCTTTTGTCATGGTGGCGGGATCGTAACCCAGTTCTTCACCTGCCCTACGCACCTGCAAAGACATAGGTGCGATGCTTGTAAGTTTTGGGTCCTTTGTAAGCGGCACTGTCTTGCGTCCACCATAGGCCAGATCATCCATCCAATCCATCATCCCACCCACTTCATTGTAGGCTACACCCGCGAGGAGGACCTGTGGTATGTCAAACGTGTCTGCAGCAGCACGGATGATTTTACGATAACCTTTTACCCATTTGTCCTTATACTCGAACAGGTATTTCTCGCCTTCCAGTCTTTTCCAGCGGGCCACATCAAATGCGCCCCAGCTCGGCACTTTTCTGTGGGGAATGGGCGCCATGCCTCGAAGAGCCTCGTGAGCTTCTGTAAGACCGGAGGCTGCAGTCCCGGTTTTGCGGAATGGATCAGCAACGCCCTCGGTCCCGCGCGCTTTAGGAGAATAACTCCCACGCAATGCTTTCAGGGTAGGTTGCTGTTTGAAAAAGGCTGGTGGGCCTTTAGAGGTTGAAGAAAGTGAATATGGAAATGGAGGTAGGGCGATATATTCGTTTGATGTCGTGTTGAAGTAGACCCTGCCAAATCTTGGATGGGACTTCATGACCCAGAGAGGAGGTGTAATCGCTTCAGGCGGTCTCTGTTGAGGTGACTCGAGCATCAAATGACCACCTGGCCAGGTTGCCACCATGTAGGCATCTCGCAGGAGATATTTTTGAATAGTCGGGAAGCTCCCGCTCTTTGGCTTTGTCAGATATTCAGTAATATGGTCATCAATGCGGACAAGTACGGAGATATCACCCTTATCATCTCCATCCATATCAAAGACTGTAATGGTCCCGTCCTTGATGATTGATGGATTGAATGTCTTGCCCGACGGAAAAGAATACGTGCCTGCGATCATCGTACCTGTCTTCTGATGAGCGATCTTGATCGTTACATCATGACCTGTGCTAGAGTAATAAAACTGCACCGCAAATTCCCTGCTTCCACCAGCCTTCAGGTAAAACGAGTAGTGACTTTTATGGAATATATCAGCACCTCGCTTGCGCTGCAAGATAACCTGCGGGGAGGAAGACAGGCGCATTGCCTGCAAAGCCCCTGAGCTTATCAACCTCGACACAGCCTGATTCCCCGCAGTCCTCTGTAAAAACAGTATGCGGTCCACTGGAGTATCCATCGACTGCAAACGCTCAGTCCTTCGTACCCGGGAATTCGAATTCGATTGCTTTACCTCAGGCACTTTAGCAATTTGACCAACTATTTTTCCCACTTTTTTTCACCTACCTATTTACAATCACTGATATAATGCATATTATATTTCAAAGTCAATATATCACTAAATCTAATTCCTGTTTAATTTAAAACCTCAATTCCAATCTCAGGAGATCCTCATTACTCTGGTAAATTTGCTCCATCAATCCCTTAATCATTCCAAAACCGCTACTCGAAGTGAGCACGAGCGGATTCTGGCAGAGGCTGGCCGTCACCTTTGAGGGACAGGATATTAGATTCGAGATGAGGGGTAACTTCAGAGAGATGACCTGAAGTTCCTGTCTTTAAACCAATGGAGTGATCTCTTCGGCAAGCGGTTTGGCCTGAAGCGTTTCTTCCTCTTCTTCTTCCTCCGGTTCCTCTTGACGCTGCACCTGAATTAAAGGTGTGATCTGGTTGACTAGTGGTTTGGCTTGTAGCCTCTCTTCCTCCTCTGGCTCAACCTGCCGCCTTACCTGCGGCTCTGGCATCCGCATCACAGCATCCGCTACCCTATCAGCCTCCTGCTCGTACCTATCCCCCGGCTGCCCTATCTTAAGCTTAGCCTGCAAGGCCCCCGATTTGATCAGCCGCTGCACAGCCTGGTTGCCTATCGTCCTCTGGAGGTACAGGACCTGGTCTGCAGGTGAACTCATTGATTGAGACTGATCAGCATTTCTTGATTTAGATGCCAGATTTTCTCTTTTTACCTCAGGCTTAGCAGCCAACTGGACTTTTTCACCCATTTGTTACCTCAATATTTAGATAATAATCAATAACGAAAGCTCTCGCTCCACCAGAAAAAAAACAACAAAAACAAGTATCTATTATTCAGCCCGTCCCTCTTGAGCAGCCATAGATCTTTCCATTCTCTTTTTCGATCTTCACTGCCAGTTCAGGATTAATGATCTTTTTCTCAAAATCCTGCCATACCTTCCACTTCTCATTATTCTTACAGTCAAAACCCCTGCATGGCACTGTCCGGTGTTTACGTACTGTGCATTTATAGGTCTCCCTGTCCAGATGAACACAGTATCCATCATCATCATGGGCGATCAGGTACGGCCTGCTGAACTCCCAGCGAATGATCCCCTCTTCTACATCCTGTTTTGAAAGGGCGAAAGGTAATTTGCAGCATACCCCTTTGCAGATGTCCAGCCGGCTCAGGCAGTCAACCCTGGATTCATCGTTAAACGAATATTTGTCATATTCAGGGTCCTGATGCATGAGCCCGATGCCACTCTCTACGAACTTCTGAACCAATCGCCGTGCCACCTGCTTTTTGCGCTCATCCAGCTCTTCGATGGAAAGCAGGTCTTTTTCATCCAGAAGTTCGATAAGAGCATAGAGGAACGAAGCTGTTTCAAGGACTTTGTTTGTGTTGTTGTTGATGCGGGTGTGAGTGTAGAGCAGACCTTCAGTTATTTCCTTCTGCAGATTACTCAATTCCTGGTTGTCAGTCTGGTTCTCTGATTGCATGATTATTTCCCTGTTAAAAGTGATTTATCCACTGGAATTAAGCATGTTTCAGTTGAAAAATTATTCATTAAGTCCACATAGCCATCCATTTTTTCCGCCTGGGTATACCATAAATTTTCAATCACCGCTCTTTCTATCCTAAGAGTTTTTCTTCTTTTTTTTGTTCATCTCTTTTAATTCGTCAACCTCTTTTCTGAGGTTCTTCAACTCAGTTTCAACTGCACCGTGGGTGAATGCATTTCGCATATACTTAGTGATCCCTTTATCAGAACCTTCGTCTTTATTACCCATCTCAGATTTTTCTATAAACATTTGGCCAATCCAACAAAGAGCCGCGATTGGATTGGTATGTATAAGATTTATATCAGGAATCTGATCATTATCTGGTGTAAATAAAGTATCAAGGCCAGTTAAAGCAGATGAAAAAATATACTGGAACAAACGGAAAGTCATTAAATAGGGCCGGCCTTCATTAATATAGATATTTTTAATAACTTTTGTTGCAGTATCAATTTCGATCTTTCCCAGGATAATGTAATGTTCTTCAGGGCAAGAGTCAGAACATTCAACTGAGATGCAGAAGTCTTTTCCGAATTCTTCAACTTTTTCACGATAACATTCATCTTTCGGTTTAGTTATACGATAATTTGAAGTAGGTTCTGGTTGAGTATCCCAATTACTGTCTAGAGTCGCGATTCCTGATCCACTCTCATAATCTATAATCCTCCTGCTTTGCTTGCTTCCCGCTCCCGAAGTGATTTTTATTTTCATGTCCTTATAAAAGTCCACTTCTTTTGATGCATTATCAGAAAGCTTGATCTGGTTTTTATTTTCTAGGACCTCACCAACTGTACCAGTGATAACTTCCTCCTCGCAATCAAAGATTCGTTCAATAAGGCTTGGATCGATCTGGCTTCTTCTCGGCTGAATTGGAGGTTGATCAAATATTTTAATACAGAACCCTTCACTTATGCGGGAACTCTCACATGCCTTTTCTTCACATTCTCCACCAGGAACATATACAGGCATAGGATCTGTAAACATTTCATGAAATTTTATTCCAATAAACCAGGTTTTAGGTTCTGTTTCTCCCTCCAGGCAATCAGCACCTGTTAAAGACTCTGATTTTGTTGGTTGAATACAAAAGCAGGTTTTCGATCTCAGATCTATTTTATATGGTTCGCAAACCACTATCTCATTCCCATGGCAGTCCAGTCCCATTCCAGGACTGATGGTGATTATTGATTCTCCAGCTTTACCACTAAGACTAAGTCCGCAAACCACTCCCCAGCCGTGCAGCATTTTGTTGAGTAACTTACGCTTTTCATTATGATAGATCTGCTCTTCTCTAAAGTCTCTATCAGTCATGAGCATGCCGTGGAAATACCGGACTTTCTTGAAATTATTAAGATCACAATTCCTATCATTTATCAGATTTTGAGTCATTTTCTTCCTCCTTATATATAAATTAAAATTCCTTCAATTTCTATTGAATGTTTTCCTACGTTGCTGTTTCAGGGGGTTCAGGTATAATTCCGGGTTTGGGTATTGAAAACCAGCTCTCAAAATCACCACCTTCTGTACCTTTGCCTGATGGCAATTTCCCCCCTATACAATTCCCATCCAGAGCCTTGACTGGCTTATTGTTTTCTTCAGAACTTATAATAAAATCCCCTTTTAGAACTACCATGAATTCGGCACCCTTTTCTTGGATTCTCGAAAAGCCAAAGAAAACATCAACAAGCCATTTGGAATCTATTATTTTTGTTGCAGTTAACGTACTCTCATTATATTCTACTTCACCTGGAATGTGCTCAAATACATAATTTCCTGTATCTGGTTCTTTCATCTTAACAAGAAATAAAAATGTATTTTCATTAATTGTATCTCCATTCATCTTTAAATCAAATTCAACCTGCACTCCATTCTTATAGATGCCATCATCATCTGCAAAATCATCCCAGGAAATTTCTGCCCCGTTTTCTTTCCAGTTTATCCCGACAATATGTGGCAAATCCCCATGGTAACAATCGATCAACTCATGAAGTAAAGGATTACTATAAATCAGTCTTCGTTTTGAGCAGTTATCTATCGTAATAGGCGGATCGGCAGTTGGATCAACAGTGACCTCAGCTAAAACCTGACATGATAATTCATCGCATTCATGACACCCTTCCTTCAATTTTTTGCAGAGAAAATGGTGTACGGTTTCAGTTTTGAATATGCAATGCATATCATTTTTCTGCTTCACGATGAGTTCGTCTGTCCTGCCATCATTGATTATTATTTGAACCTTTCCATTTATTAACGTAAGAGAAAGAGCGTTAATCTCGTTGGAGATCTCAATAGTTTTATCGGTTTTTTTAATGTTTGCAGTTCGTATCCAGTCAACATTATAAGTTTTCTCTAAAAATTCCAGGAGTAGGTTTTTCTCATAATCATTTTCAGTGATTTCATCCCAGTTAAATAGATACTCACTTTTATTCTCAAGAGGACAGATCCTTCTTGATTTAACTTCCCCGGAACCAATTCTTTCTTCTTCTTTAGCAAAAATATTGAAACTGTCCCTTATACGGTTATACCCATACTTTTCTTTTGATTCGCATGACGTTGTTGGTATGTTTACCTTTTCGGTTTTGCAATCGAAATATTCTAGACAGATTATAAATTTTTTTTCATCAGGGTCAATTTGTTGTGAAGCATTTGTTTTTTCAGGTGGTAATTTTACATTCCAATTTTCATTTAAAAAGATTTCTCTCCCGCAGCAGTCAATAGCCATTCCAGGTGTAATCTGCACATATTTATCATCAAATCCTTCATTGGGATCGTTAGGATTTTTAGGCTTTCGTCTTACATCCAGTCCGCAGACCACTCCCCAACCATGAATCATCCTGTTGATCAGCCATCTCTTTTCGTTGAAGTAGCATTGTTCGTCCTGAAAGTCCCGTGCAGTCATTAATTTGCCACAATAGTAATTATTCCGCTCAAAATAAGGACTCGAACAGGTGCTGCAATATTTCTTATTTCCATTGGTCATATAAAACCTCCGTTAATATATTCTTAAATACTATATTTTTTAATACTATAATTGTAAAAAAAGATCAAATGAGTTCTGTATCATGCCCCAATCTTGCATATTTTTCGATTTTACCGCTGTGCTCTCCTTTCATGAGAATAATACCTGATCCGACAGTAGCAGTAACACCAAGTAGAAGCGGTTCATAATAATCCAGCCTTGTATTCACCCCTACATAAGTTCCCATACTCTCCCTTTTATCATTGAATCGAAGATCATATGCAGTATGGGCAGGCTTTTCATCATCGATAATCTGCCTTAATCCTTTTTCAATACGGGTGAATTCTTCAAAAGAAAGATCGATAATGATTGTAAAACGATGTGCCATTGGTAAAAATAATTCGTCAAGTGATTGCACCTTATCACGAAGTGCCGCCATGCCAAGGATGGAATCATCCCCCAGCCGGAATCCTCTGACAGGTGTCTTTAAAAGTTGGCTCTGGATGCCCAGTATGAAACTCTTGCCCAGAACTACTGGCTTTCCTAATTTTGAATGTTCCAAAATCAATGGTTCTTTCCCTGTGTAGATATGGATCAATTTTTTCATACCTACTGTTGTGCCTTTTAGTTTATAGAGTGAATATGCCTCACTGATAAATTGACGTTTCTTATCTTCCGTCCAGCCTTCTTCCAGTGAAACATTGAGCCACGAAGCAAACCATGTGAGAAATTTTCGTGGTACAGTGTCCGGGTCAAAGTATGTATCAATATGATCTATACTTGTCTCAAGTTCACAATTTGCAGTCTCGAAGATCGAAAGAAATCTCTCCAGAAACTCTTTACTAATAGCATTCTCCTGGTATATTTCCGGAAGGTATCGAAGATAAGAGATGCGGGGATATATGACCTTCATCCTTGTTATGATAGGTTTAACCTTTTCGTCAAATGTTAAAAGTTTCAATTTTAACCAGAGGTAGCGCCCGTTTTTCTCTTTAAAAAGCATATCTTCAGGATTTTTTTCAGGTCCATTCCATTTCAGTACAGTATCAATAAATTCCGCCTTAGCATTAGCTGGTATATTTTCACGGAGCTTTGTATCGATATCTTGCTTTTTTTGTGGATCATCAGATAAAGAATAATATATTTCTAAGAGGGACTTGGGCGGTATTTCAGCTTCTAAGGCTAATCTGTGCCACTGACATTTCTCAATCCCACTATCTAACGTTTTTGAATAATATATTCCTGCCTCTGTTGAATATGTTTGATAAGAGCTTAATCTGGAAATGCCATTATTGCTGCTGATATACAGGTCGCCTTGTGAATCTGCAAACAAACCACGGACCTGACCTGAAAATCCGGGCACTTTTCCAATATAATTTCCATCAGGATCAAATTGATGAATTAATCCATTATGGCTATCAGATATGAATATAGTCCCTTTTCCATCAATTGTAATATAGAAAGGTTGGAACTCTTGATATACTTCTGATAATTGGATTTCCATATCCTGGATGATTTTTGAATCGTTCTCTTTGAACCGTATGAGCTTTTTTGATGTTTTATCAATAATCCATATATTGTTATTTTCATCCAATGCTAATCCAACAGGTTCTTTCAGGTTCAACTCAAATACTTGAATAAAATTCCCACTGGTATCATATTTGATGATTTGACAATTATTTGGTTTTCCATTAAGGATATAAAGCTGTCCAAATTGATCCAATCCCACATCAATTGGCTCAATTAATTCTTCCTGATTGTTTATAATATATTTATCAATTGCATGTTTCACTTGAAACGTATCTCTTGAAAATGCCAGGATCCTGCGATTTTTTGTGTCATTGACCCATAATGTCAATGTATCAAGAACAATTCTTGCAGGACACTCCATATTTGAATGAGAAACATGATATTCGATATATGATAAGAGCTCAAGTTTTTGGAGACTCTGATTATAACGGTAAAGTCCACATTTATTTGAATCAGCATCTATATCTATAAAAAATACCTGGCAGCATTCATCTACTACAAGACCTGCTGGATTTATTAATCCGTCTTCTATTTTAATGATCCATTGGGCAAAAGTATGACTCGAATGTAGTGTTATGCCTCCCGTTTTAAGAGTGTCAAGACGGTACATGAGACCACTTTCCCATTGTTCAGGGGTTTTGAAACTCTGGGTCCTGAAATCTTGCGGTATCATAGTATCATATCCTGCCTCGATTCATAATTTCCACTTGGTGTTCACCCGAAACTGCAAGTGCCTCATTTGGCATCTTGATCGAATATTCCTGATATTGCTGTCCGTCTATGCAAAGAGAAACATGGGTAATCTCTTTTACTCCTTCGATATGTTGCACAATTCCACGGATCTCTGATGTATACACTGCTTTACCTGATGTCCATCCTTTTCCATCCATACCACCCTTTATTGGATCTAAGAACCTTTCCAGTGCTTTGTGTACACTCCTTTTAACCAAGGCCGGGCGATTATTTTCATGTAAAAGGATTTCACATTTTACAAAGATTTTAACATAATAAAAGGGTAAATCGGTAGTTATTACTTTATGTTCCCCATTACATACAAGTGAATCTGGAGAGATACTAATAATATCTCCACCTTTTTTGTAATCCCCCTCCAACCCCTCTCCGCTGAGAAATACATTGGTTACGTATTCGACCCCTTCTACATTATCAATTAATTGATATATTTCTGATGCAAAGACTGCTCGACCAAATGGCCATCCTTTTCCATCAGGTCCACCTTTTAGGGGGTCTAAAAATCCATCAAGCGCCTTGCTGACGCGTTCCTCCACACTGGATTGACTGCTTTTCTTTGTAATATGAACCCTGCACATAACAGAGATCTTTACATATTCAGGTCCGATAACATAAACATCAGTTGTAACAAGCCGGTGGAGTTCCAGATGATTTCGAATAGTCTGGAGAAATCCTTCACCTGGCACAGGCGTAACTCTTTCCCCTCTTGCATAGGGGACTACAACAACAGTAACAGTTCCTGGGATAGAAATACATGGGTATTCAGGATTAAAGTTGGGAATGGCCTCTGCCCTTGCCACTCTCAATCCCGGTGTGGAACATACAAGTTCTTCATAATCATTTGAAGTGATGGTCCTGAAAATAGTCCTGAATTCCTCTTTTGCTCTATCTTTTGCATGATCAATAGATTCAGCGGACATGCCACCCACTGCATCTCCTTTATTCTCTCCGAAAATTCCATCGAATCCTTCCTTTTCAATTCGAAACTTTTGTCCAGTTGGAATATTCCCACGTGAACCCTGAGTTGTTTTATAAATTAAGGCTTTGATACCCTGATTTTCAGGTGGTATACGACCATTCAGGCCATTCCCAAATGTAATTTCCCCTTTTTCGGGACTAAAAGTATAATGAATGTCATCCGGACCTGAGGATTCCAGATCATCTACTTCAATCCAGGTTTTTCCCTGGACCTGAATTACTGGATTTCCTTTAATTTTATCAGGATAAGCTGCTTCAATTAAATATCGATTTACTCCCCTTACCTTATCATCAGGAAGAATATTCAAATTGTCAGTAAGTTTTTGTATCTCACCAGGTAGTTGTATTGCTTTAAATGATCCTTCATCATACAAATTTCTGCTTTCAAATATTTTATTAAAAGCATCTGAGATCATTTTGTTCAATTCAGGACCTGGTATTTGATCTTCTTTCCATTCATTTATTAAAGTCTGAAGGTCCTTGTCAAACAAATTCCACATCCTTTTCCCTGGACTTGAAATAGGTGATTGTACCTGGAATGTAAGAAACTTCAACAACCCAGGCCAATCAAGTACATCCTCCTCACTAAATGCTGAATAATTAAGTGCAGTCCTTTTAATAACCGGTTTTTCCTTGAGTCTTACCTTCTGGTCAGGAATCCCGAGTCCTATTCCCAGATCCTCATCTTCTATCCTTTCAATCTGAACAACTGATATGGTATTAAGGAGAATCTTATCTATAAGCGGTACAATCTCGTAGTGCCCATTGTTCAGACGACATCGTATCCAGTAATGTTTATCTTTCTTCTCCATTCGTGATGGACCAAAAAAAACAATTTTTCCATTCCTGGTCAAATTTATTGTTGTATCTTTTTCCAGGGAAAGAATTTTCCATATTCCATTATCAAAATATTCCCAGGCAAGATCTATAGACAAAACAGCTTCTAATTGTTCATCTCCATGATACCCTACAGGCGGAAGTCCTTCTTCTGACATAATAAAATTAATACTTATAATTTTATTTGGAAGTTGGGTGAAAAATCCTAACTGAAGTTCTGCTCCTTCAGTGGGATTTTCCCCAAAGGCATAAAAATCGATATCTTCTTTATCATTTGCCTGTGTATTATCTATTATCCTGGAATTGTAGATGGTTTTAATTGATTTAAGCTTCCCAGGATTTAGATAGAAGTCTTCCTCTGTTTCAAATATAATTTTATTTTCATTAATTACTGTAATAACTTGTGTACCAGCTGAGATTTTTGTCTCATGGTCCACATTATTAAAGGTAACATCTGCCCTTGAAGGATGAGCATCGAATGGATATATCCCGATAAGTTTGAGAAACTTTAGATAGTTGGCATCAGTTACACGATTTAAATGATATAGCTGCATCTCAGCCAGCCAGGCAAAAAGATCAATAAAAGTAATTCCTGGATCATGCAGATTGTGGTCAGTCCACTCAGGGGCATAGATAGGTATGAGCGACCGTGCTTCATTGATAAAATCCTCAAAAGTCTTATCATCAAGGTTTTGAAATATTTCAAGTAGACTCATAATCCCCCCTCTCTTTTATTGTCTGAAGATTGATAGTGTGAGTCCCGTTTGCGATGAGAACATTCTCATTTACTTTTACAATCTCTTCTTTTAGGTATTCACAAACAATTTTGTTATTTTGTTCCCCTTTGCTTTCACTATTCTGATCAAAAACGTATTGACATGATTCATAATTATGAGTTAATTCCATATTCTCTAAGTGGTCGACTCCCTCAATACTCTCCAGCAATGCATATATATCAGAAACAGTAGCATCACGGCCAAAGTCCCATCCCTTTTTTTCCGGGCCACCGGTCAAAGGATGGAAAAAAGCATCCAGTTCTTTCTTAACCTCACGTTCAACTTGAGAAGCTTTATCTCTGGAAGTCACAAACACATCCACAGAGACCCCAATTTCCACATAAGAAGGACCATCAACATCAATATGTCTGTTATGCATAAGGGTATTTGCACTGCGTTCTTCAAGGTATCGGCGTACAATTTTTCGCAATTCAAGAGATGGGCAGGGCTTAGCTTCCAGAGAATCAGGAACAATTATTACCGTTACCCAACCAGTACTTTTCTGCCTTTTGTTGTTAGTATTTGAGAGACATCTGGCATTAACTACTTTTCTTGACGCCTGTTTGGCCAGCCATTCAAAATCTTCTTCAGTTACTGCACGGTCTCTATGGTCAATCATAGCAGGTCCGATTTCCAGCATTTCATCAAGAGTAGCTGTATCCGCACCACCATCAGCAGCCACAGGATTAATTATACTATCAACGCCTGCAACTGATGATTTAAGGGTTTTTATCTCGCCTGCACTGACATTTCCTTGCTTACCTCCACCTGTTTGATATGAAACTGCCTTGATATTATTATCTTGTATTTGAGGGATCATTCCTTTGATCCCATTGCCAAATTGGATCTGACCTGTGGCACGATCCAGAATATAATGCCTGTCTAGTGGGTTTGATATGAAAAAGTCGGGAACCTCAGACCACTTAATCCACGTTTCAATTACCTTTCCTTTTTCATCTTTTACTTCCTGTATGGAATTCTGTCCCTGATAAGCAATTATCTCCTGCTTTTTTTCTTCTGAAAGGATTTCACGCACCCTTATTTCCTGTCCTTCAAGAACAGGGAACCTGAGGAGAGAAAATTCCTGGTTGGCTTCCCCATTACTTGTACCAAGAATTTCATCCCTGATTGTCTCTGCTTGCTGTGCCCATGTTGTATTGGGATAGATCCCATCTAAGAGTGGGGATTCTTCATATTCATCTTTAACAAGATTTCCTTTTATCCAGTAAAGATAATTGCCAAACCGGGATTTGGCAGAAAAATTTAGATCTCCTATAAATTCCAGGATATCACTCATTATCAATCCTTCTGTATAATCTCGATAACCTTTTAATTCCTTCCAGTTATCCTTTCGACTATAGGTCCATTCCAGTTTTGGTTTCTTTTCCTCGGTGAAAGGCAATTCTTTTGCAGAAAAGAATATGCTTATAGGACCTCCTTTTATGGATTTTTCAAATCCAAGATAGAGGGTTCTAGTTCTGTCTTCTAACTGAACAAAAGGTTTAAAGAATTTGTCTTCGATCTTACTAGCTTCAGTATGGTCAAGATATTCAAGATTATTATATGACAGACAATATTGTGGATATTGTTTTGTTTCAAGAGAATAACTCATTGTCAGCTTGTTAATAATTGGCGGTCTGATACTGTTTTTTGTGGAAATCACCTTTTGCTCCCTGCCTTTATCTCGGTCTTCAAGGAGTGAAAAGGTCTCTTTTCCATAATCACCACCCACAATCCTGACTCTTATCCATGAACTCTTCTGTCCGGCCACCTTTGTTTCATCAATATCTTCAGGAAGATCAAAGGTTATTTTTCCACTTTTAAGGAGATTGGAGGTTCCGTCTTTTATGCTTTTTAACACAATCCATCCATTACGATTCCAGTATTCCCAAGAAAGGGTGGGAGTAAGAGCTGTCTCGTTAGGATCTCTATATTCGTTCCAAGTATTCGATTGATCTAGTTCAATTCTTCTTTCTATAATGGAATTTTGACTGCTTGCCAAAACGATGTGTAAATATTTGCTATGGGATTCATAAATGACAAATGGAGACATTATGGGCTTTGAATTTGCAGGTGATTGATGTGGTATCCATTTTAAATCATCTCTTTCCCAAAGATTATTATCTGTTCCTCTTACAAAGATATGTTGTTTTTCTGGACGAACGGTTTCTGGATCAGGAGGATATGTTGTCTCAGAAATCCGTCCATCCATAGAATCTGGATCTTCAATATAACCACATGGATTCGAGCTGATTTTTATATTTCCATCTGGAGATTCGAGGGGTATCCATTTATCGTTGTTTTCACGAATAGTTTGGTCTAATTTATGCAAAAACGTGTAATATTTCCATAAAGTATCATTATTGTCTCTAACTAATACTGTTGCATGGTCTCCATTAAGTTGGCCAGATTGTCCAAGTGAATAAATCTGAACAAATGACTTTGAATCAGGTTTCATCCCATTGGGAAGGGGAGGGTAATCCTTCACCCAAGTATCATCGTCATTTGATCCCAGTTTACTATCAAGTTCAAATAAATTTCCATCCTGATCATGAACAAACATTTTGGCTCTACTGCCACTTAAATAACTATCTCCATAAGGTGAAGAGACAATCTTCCTGCCATTTGGCCTTCCATGATTAATCCATATCCCTATCAGACTACCCGTACTTATTTTGCGATAAAATTCGTAAAGGTTACCGTCTGAGCCTGTAACAAATACAGAGAGATCAGACATTTCACTTTCGTATATTGCTATTGGATCAGAAATAATGTTTACATTTTCTGGCATATTATTATCTTGCCACACCCATTGAGTTTCATTAAAAATTCTTTCCACAAGGTGACCATTTTTAGCCCTTGCAAATACAGAAATATATGATCCATAATTCTTAGCACATAGTGTAGAATTGGGATATATTTTAGTATCAAGCGGAAATCCATGATCTGTCCATAATGGCTCTTCATTTCCTTCAAGATCTATTTCAACCTCAATCAATCTTCCATTAGTCCCTCTGGCAAAGATTTTTATTTTTTCATTTCCATCAACTGAAATTGCAGTAGGTTGGCTGAGAATTCCCCTTTTTTCCACCTTAATATCCATTTCTATCTTCGCTCCTTTCTTGGAATAAACTTCCTTACTAGCGATGAAGAAATTATCAAACATCCTTGGCTCATTACCAAAAGGTGTAAAAGATTCAGTGATATCCAGAGGTGTTTCATTATTAAAGGCAAGATCTGGAAGAAGGTTTTCTCCTGAAGATCTAACGTTAAATACTACATTATCCAGAATGGGCAGTTTACGGGGTACACCCAGAGATTCTTTGACTATACAGCGGATCCACCGGCTCTTGATATCTTTAATGATCTCCTTTTCTTTTATTTCCCCTTCTATTATCTTGTTGAGTTTGATCGTCTCACTTCTGCTTAACCCATGAGTATTGTCCATGGTAGTAAATTCATGCCAGCTTTCCCCTTCTTCTCCTTCAACTTCACCCCAGTACTGCCAGGATAGTTTAAGAGGTGTAAGACCTGTTTCAGTTCCCTGGCGGTGGTTAATAAAAAGAGTGAATTTGGCATTACTTTTGATATTAAATAGATCTTTATGGCCAAGATACAGGCTGTGTTCCTGCACATTCTTAGCTTCAAAAACATTAAATTTGGTGATCTTTTCCACAAGAGTATCAGATGGGTAATCGTGTAATAAGGGATCTGTAATGTAGACAAGAAGACCGGAAATTTCTGAAATAATAATATATTCTTTATCATGTTTCCCGATACAGAGGAAATCTCCAGCCTCCAGACCTGTAACATGATCCAGTTGGAAGTTTTTAGATCCTTTCGAAGGGGAGGAAACTATTTTATATGAAACCTGAATTTCTTCCTGTAAATTACCATTCAGGAAACCGGGAGGTGGCTGGTAAATGGCATCTTCCAGGGGATCAACGCTAAAAACATTTGTTAACTGGCTGGGAGTCGCCTGGAGATTTTTTTTAGTTTCAAAAAGAATCTCTTCATGTTCTGTTGTTTTATCTGCAGCTGCCTGCGTTTTATCGGGAACCAGAATTTCATCCTCCGTACCATCAGAAAGTCTAAATGTCAGAGGTACTCTGGCTGGCTGGGCTGGAAGAAGCTTGATCCCCAGCATATCTAAAAAAGCCACAAAGTTCTTTTTTGGCGCCTGGTTAAGTCGATCGATGACAGTCTCATTTATATATGAAAAAATCTTAAGAAGAGCAATACCTGCATCATCTGAACCTGCCCATTCTGGAGTATAATATGGAACCATTTCTTTGAGCAGTTTATACATTTCACTGCACTTTTTTGGTTCTATTTTAGGTAATTCGCTCTTCATTTATCATCCTTCCTTTAAGTAAAACGGATAAACGATGTTAAACCGGTTGTTTGTAACACGCACTCGGTAATCTATAATGACTAACAATATTCCTTCATCCGATTTTTCGGATGATACCTCAACTTTGATCAGTTCAATCCTGGGTTCAAAAAAAGTAAGAGCTTCACGGACATTATTTTCCACAAGTGAAATGGTAGTGATGTTAATAGGAGCAAAAACGAGATCGTGGATTCCACATCCGAAATCGGGTCGCATGACACGTTCTCCTTTCGCAGTTCCTAAAATTATCCAAATGGCTTCTTTAATATCTTCTTCATATTCTGATAGAACAATTTGTTTTTGATAGTCTATACTGACTGGATATTTCCACCCAACACCAAGAAAATCTTTAGCCATAAATAATCCTCTTACTATCCAATCAATACCGTTGGACAACCCATAACAATAGAATTAGGAGGGGCACTTTCAATGACCATATCTCCCTGACGTACAGCAGGAAGATTGTTAATCAGCACTGAAATACTTCCCACAGCGACAATTCCTCCTACATGGGGGACAAAACCCGTAACCAGCGGACATGTATGGAAATCTGATGTTGCCCTCCATGCAGGCATCCCTCCAATAAGTACATTAGGGCTACCAGGACCAGGACTTAAAGGAGTCCCATGACTGGTCATATCTCCCACTCTCGCAGCCGGTGGCATTGTAACTCCTTGTTAATTAATCTTAACAGGTAATCCCTGAATTGTTAAATTAGCATTTGACTTAAGGGTTAAGGAAGTTGTTCCTTCTATCTCTATAACATTCGCTTTAATCTTAAGGTTCAATGCACTTTCAATATTAATCGAATTTTGAACAGAGTCTATAGTAATTTTATTATTACCTGTTTTATCTATTATTTCGATTTTTTCTTTACCCTCTGAATCATCCATGATAATTTTATGGTTTGCATTGGTGTGAATCTCTATTTTTTCTTTACTGGATTCTTTGTCGTCATTGAAAATAATTTCATGGCCGCTCCTTGACTTTATTTTTCGGATATTGTTTTTTACATAATCGGCTTCAGGTGGTTTTGCCTTACCATTCCAGAGTGCTCCTATCACATAAGGGCGATTAAGATCCCCATGCTCAAAAGCAACCAGCACTTCATCTCCAACTTCAGGGAGAAAAATACCACCCATTTCTAAACCAGCCATGAATGTAGTCATGCGAATCCAATCGGTTTCATTATCATCAGGTAGCCATGGAAAAGTGATCTTAATTTTCCCCAGTTTATTGGGATCATCATTTTTTGTTACTAAGCCAGCGGCAACACCATGAGTTATTCCAACTTTCTGGTCATTATTTTCAAGAAGATCCATAAAACTCATTTGCACTCCTCCGTAACTGAATTTTTATACACTTTAAAATTTGTTCGATATCCACTATCATTTATGACATGAGTAGCACTTTCAACATAATATTTCCCACAAAACCTTTTCCCAACATTTTCTATTCTTATTGCTACCTGAGGTTTTATTTGTGGTATTCCGATACATTCACCACTCCCTGTAAATAATGTATCGCTTGCTTTATTAAATATACTCAAAGCAATTTCTTTTGCTTGCTTATTGTCAATTGCCCTTTCTACTGTCACCACTTTCGTAGATTCTGGACATAATTCATTTGCGATCTGACTGCCCGTTTTACCTTTCTCATCCTTAATTGATTCATCTCCTGGATTAGCTGTACCACTTATGGGTTTTTTGGGATCATTAGAATTATGTCCTCTTACTTCGACTTTACTATATAGAGCTGATAAACGCATCCTGGGATTAAAACTAATAAGATGCTTTCCCCATTCAAGTGTAACAATTTCGTCTTTATCAGCCTGTGATTTGATAAAGTACAATGTTTTTCTATCAATCCCAAACTCACGGCTGCACTTTTTTGCAAGTTCCATTATAAATTTATAATCACTTATATCGTTTTTCTTGCTGATTACTTTGTCTAATTTTTCAGTATGCTCTATTTCAAAAGGGAATTTATATTTTTTCGCGATTTCCTCGACAATCTTACTATAGCTCATTTTTGGGAATGGGGGTCCTGCTTTTGATGGTTTCCTAAATTCACAGGAAAAATCAAAACCGCTGAGGGTCAATGTTGGAGCATCACCAGAAAAGAAATTTGATTCTAATTCATCTATACGTCCAATTAACATAGTAGGTAATTTTTTACTCCCATATCCCATTTTGATTGTAACCTTATTTCCTTCCTCAAAAATAGAGTCTTCAGCAAGGCCTTTAAATTCACCTTTTTTAGTATCATATTCATCATTCACAATAATTGAGAATCTTGATGCCAGGTTTTTTACTTCTTCAACTCGGACTTCTTTAATAATTTTTGAAATTGTATATGGAATTTTCTTACCCTCAATCTCTACATCAAACCTTGGGGCATAGAAATCAATAGTTTCCAGTTTCAGTTTTTTTTCGGCCATTTTGATTTACTCCTTCAATGGAATAATAAGTTCCTGACCCGGAGTCAAGATACGGGGATTGTTAATATTATTCACTTCAGCGATCAATCTCCAATCTTCTGGATCACCATATTCCTTAGTTGCTATAGACCAGAGGCTATCTCCTTGGGTAACTACCCACCTTTTAGTTAGGTCGGCTGAATGATAATCAATCTCTTTAACCTGAACCTCAATTTCTCGATATTCTTTTAAAGTAACATTCAGTGTTGCTCTTACGGGAATTCCTATAGGAAGGAACATTGTAAATTTTTTAGAAACTCTTTCAATAATGCACTGGAAAATAAATGCTCCCCAAACAAAAAAACAAATTGGAGGAGCATGAAGCTTAGAATCAATATCCATCAAACCTTTTGCAATATCTGGCAGCTTGCTGAACATGCTTCCGGCATCCCAACCCGTAATCCTGTCTGTAAAAATCCGTACATCGATCCCTTCCTCATAAGTATCAAAAAAAAGATCTAAAGTTACTGTTCTTGCATTTCCTCTCACAAATTGAAAGATTGGAGATGAAAGACCTGGTATATTCACCTCACCATATTGATTGCTTTTTTCAACACTCAATTCTTTTGGATTGAAAAGACAGGGTACTATCAATAGAGGATTATCTTTCCTTGTTAGAAAAGCTTTTACCAGCACTTATAATCCCCTCCTGTCTTTTTCTATTCTTATCCTTCTTTCGATATTATCATAGACCTGATCAGAAAGATGGTTAATGTTGATATTCGCTTTTGTGTTCCTCTCCAGGGAATTATTTTCAGATATTGATCTTTCTAGGGAGTCTTTTGTATTGACTATGCTTTTTTTTATCTGTTCAATCTCCTGTTCCAACTTCAACTGATTCTGAAAAATAAAATTTTCATTATTTACTGTGAAATAGGTTCTTCTCTTACCAGTTAAAGAATTAATAGTACCAGGTATAAAGCTATAATTATAGTTTTCATTTGCAAATCTATCAACTGAGGTCCGATTTTGATGTGGATCATTGGTCAAGCGATTTTTCAATTCAAATGAAATATTTTTAGTTCCAGATAAAGCAGTCAGGGGTATACTATTAACTAATCCCAACTCAGGTCTAAACTGTAAAAAATTTACAGTTTCACTTGGTTTACGAACATTAAGTTGCTCCGGTAAGTAAGAAGTGGTATTATCTGGGGAAACATTGGACCGCTTAATAAATAATGACTGCAAAACATTATATGCTGGTCTGGGGGTGAATCCAATGTTTATTGAAGAAAATTGCATTACTTGTGATGTAAAGTTCAAATTTTCAGCCATGTAAGAACTAGAATGGTTAAAGGAAACGCCATATTTTTCATTTTCAGACATATACATTGTTAAAAAGGCGTTAGATATGGGTTCAGGCTGAATTGGCTTAAACATTTCACTTAAATCCTGGATATTTTTCACAAGTTTTAATTTCACTTTTTGCAATAGCATGTACTTTTCAGTTGTAAACCATGAAAAAAAAATGTTAAACAGTTCCGCATTATTATGATCGGATTTTTTTTTCATATAAAGGAAAGAAAAACTTATCAGGGATTCTATATTCATTTTTTGAGAGATAATTCCCTGTATATTTCTGGAAAAAATCATAAGGGGAAAACCAAAAAGGTCCCATCTGCTTTTCTGATATTTTTTTATAATTTTTTTATAAAAATATGAATCAGACAAAGTGATGGTAGATATTAAATTGGACTTAATTGTCATTTCTAATCCTTCTCTATCCCATGATGAGCAAGTTCAATGCTCTCAAAAGCCACGGTGTTGCTGTCACTTTTCAGATCTGGCCCGGTCCATTTCGCAGGAAATGCTTCGGTGAAATTCCAGCGCCATTTATCTTCACCAGCAGAATCCATTAAAATAATAGATCCATTTTTTCGTTTAAATTTTCCTTTTACCACTTCCTGATACCATTTCCACATATCATCCAGATCGCTAATACCTCTTTTCAGGGTAATGTGCTGATACTTTGTCCTTTTGGGTAATTGGTACACAAAATCATTTACACCACCCTCTTCATAAGGTTCAGTCTCTGTTTCGATCTGAAGACCGGTAACATCAGAAACCTGGGCAACGGTAATTCCATCAATTTCTATCCTAAATCTAAAAGATGTGTACGGATAAGGTTTATGTCCTGTAGTCATAATTATATTGTATGGTAAAATAAAAACTGATCACGCTCAATAAAGCGGTTTTCCGTTCAAATAGTGTTAAGTCTATTCCAAATCTAGCTATACTTCAAGAATATTTCTCTGTTTTTCCCCACTAAGCTGTTGATTTATCCTGGAAATTTCTTCACACCACCTCTGTCTATCTCCATGTTCCAGATTCATAATCTCATCATAAGACCAGTGAAAGTGATATGCAATGAAAGCTACCTCCTCGTATAATCTTTCGAGGGGGTAGCTTATTATTCCCCCAGATACTCTTCCTCGACTTCAAACTGATGTTCACATTTGGGACAGGTAGTAGTTATCTTACTTGAGCCATTTTCATTGATTCTTCTATAGAACTCCTGTAGATATGCTAAGTCGGAAGAAAACAAATTTTCAATCACCTTTGGATTAATTGTTTGTAAATTTCCAAGCTTTGTAACAACTCTTGAAAGCAATATTACAGTCAGATATGCTGGATTTGATTGCACTCTGGAATCTTTCATTGGTAGAATCTCATCAGCTGCTGTTGAAAGACGCATGATACCTTTTGTATGTAGATCCCCTTCTTCATCCACATACCCCTTTGGTAAGGCAAACTCAAATTCTGTTTGAAATGTCAAAAAGTGACCTCCTTAAATTAAGAAACACGCTTAAAGCCTTCATGGACAAGTTCCAGGGTCTCGATTGCCACCTCGTTCCCTTTTGCACTGAAATCAGTGGGATCATATTTGCTCGGCCATGCTTCCTCTATTTCCCAGCGGGCTTTATCGTTTCCAGCTTCATCAATCAGGACGATTGAAACATCCTTCCGTTCACCTTCAGCGCCAAGATCAATAACCCTCTGCCTCCATTCATAGAGTTTCATGGAATCAGTAATTCCCCACTTCAGGGTAATATTTCCGTATTTTGTCAGGCCAGACAATTTGCGAAATCTTGGTGGTTCATTTCCCTCACGATACTCAACAGGATCTGTTGTGGTATCAGCAAAACTGACCTCACTAAATCCTGCCTCCTCAATTCCTTCAACCCGGAACCTGAATTGTCTGTATGGATCATTTCGTGTCATAATTTTTACCTCTTCAAATCATTCACTTACTGCAGATCCGCCTGTCCATTGGGCAATGCGGAATATCACGAACTCTGCCGGTTTCACAGGAGCAATACCAATTACGCATATCAGCCTCCCGTTATCAATATCATCCTGGGTCATGGTTGTTCTGTCGCATTTGACAAAGAACGCTTCCTCAGCCTTTGTCCCCATTAAGGCACCGCCTCTCCAGACACCGGTCAGGAACTGGTTGACAGTTGCCCTCACCCTGGCCCAGAGTTTCTCATCATTTGGTTCAAAGACCACCCACTGCGTACCCTTTTCAATGGATTCTTCAATATAGATAAAAAGGCGGCGGACATTGATATATTTCCAGAGGGGATCCCTGATAATATTTCGTGCACCCCAAACCCGGATTCCCCGTGCAGGGAATGATCGGATGACATTGATTCCCCGTGGATTAAGCAGTGCCTGCTCTCCTTTGGTAATATTAAATTCCACATCATTGGCTCCCCTAACCACCTCATTGGCAGGAGCTTTATGAACCCCTCTTTCGGTGTCACTTCGTGCATAGATGCCGGCAATATGTCCTCCTGGCGGTAATTCAATCGTATCCCTGGTGATCGGGTTGTACACTTTGATCCAGGGATAATAGAGAGCTCCGTATTTGGATTCCCTTCCCACCACCGGCACGATATCCAGATTAGAGATATTTTTCTGGCCGTGAGGAGCATCAAGAATGGCAAACCGATCTTTCAGGTTTTCGCATTGTGCAAGGATGTCATCAAAGAGTTTTTCGACTCCCTGAGTGTCTTGAATGGTATGCAGGTCAGGAACATTGATTATTGAGATCTCGTCGATATCATAAAAGGCGGTCAGTCCTTTTTTTTCACCGGGCAGTGCAGCCGGGTCCCCCAGAAAATCATCCCGCGTGGGAGGATCTTCAGGTTCACTGCCATTTTCCAGGAGCTCAAAAATATCACTGGAATTTGAGGGGCGACCGGTCCCCTCTAATAGGACCAGATTTGAAAGGTTGTTCAGTGGATCACCTAATTTTTTCAGGTAATAATCAAGTGAGCTAGGGTCACTTGACAGGTCATCGAATTGTTCAGAATAGCTGGCAGTTTCCAAGATCTCCCTGATATTACGGTCAGTGTGTTCGTCACCAAATTTTGAGACCGGGACATCACTGCTCCAGTATGCCAATGTCAATTTAAATTTTTCAAGATCACCGTCTGAAGCATCTGAAATCCTCAGAGCTACCCTGTTCCCCCAGCTGCCTTCACCCACAGCTTCAAATTCCAAATCATCCACTGTCTTACTTGCAGCTTCTGCACCATCCTGGACAATACGGCCGATGTAACAACGCTGTCCTCCGTTGCCGAAAAACCCGTTCACAGCATATGCGAGGTATGAATCTTCAATATATTCGCCATAAATCCGTAAGAATTTGGTAAAACTGGAAATAAATATGGGGGGAATGGTAGGCCCGCGTTCTGTCCGACCTAAGAATCCCACAGTACTGGTACTTACTCCCTCGATCGGTTTGGCACCGATCTCAAACTCTTCCATATACACTCCTGGTGTTAAATATTCTGGCATGATAAATCCTCCTTTCTCCTATTTGGTAAATTGTTTCAGGATTTTGCTATTTCGATTTTTTATTGCTTCGTTAAACTTGGTTTTTGTTGCAGCAAGCTCTGACTTCAGCATAGTCTGTTCCACTTCAATAATCCCCAGATAATTCATCTTTGGTATCAATTCATTCAATGCAGTGTCTAATGAACTTCTAAAATCATCCGAATTGTCTTCTACTTCTAAATTTAATTCATCCATATCTCTCTTTAATTCAGCAAGATAAAAAATCATGTGGGCAGTATTCTTATCTTTACCCTTTTTGGATTCATCTTCGATTGATTTAATGGATTCTTTACATTTTTTCACTAAATCATCTATTAATTTTTGTTTATCTTTTAATTTGGTAAATTGCTCTGCTTTATCAGTTTTGTTTTGTAAAGCAGTTTTATATTCATTTTCGATGTCAATTAGTGATTTGAAATAGATATCATGATTTTGGCCATTATTCTTGGCAATAAACTGGCCGGTTCTGCTGTCATCAAGGGTTACTGTAACATTCGAATTCAGAAGTTCAAAAATAATTTTTTTACTGTTATTTTGATCAGATATTGTTATTTTGTTGGCCTGTCTTACAATTTTCACATGCTCATCATTAATCCACTCTTCCAGATCTACATCAAAATTCCATATCAGAAAATTTTTAATTTTATCTTCCAATTTGTCTTCAGAACTTGGAATATCTTCCCAGGTAAACAGTGCATCACTTTTTACTCCTTCAAGACTATTTACTTTATTTCCAAGGAATTGTATATACTCATCTAAATTTTCCCGTTCGTCGCACAACGGTTTTTTTTCAGTTAAATCGATTTGTGTTTTCCAGCCATTGTATTCGCTTTCTATCTGATCCGTTTCAAAACTATTGCTATCAGATTTGCTTTCATAATTTTGAACAATTGTATCTATTTCCTTTTGTGACGTATCCTGATCAGTCAAAACAGTCTGTAATTTCTTTGATGTTGCTTGTAATTTATCCTGTTGTCTATTTAGAGTTTCTATCTTAATTCCCATATGCTCGAGTTTATTCTCAATATCCTTCAATTCACTCTGATTATTTTTCGACATTATTTCAGCCTCCTTTAAATTAGATGTGGAATATAGTTGAAAATCTTGAAAATGTAATTATAACATCTTTTTTATCAAAATACTATTATTCTCACTATTTCAGATTTCCAATAATTGATTCACACATTCCTCATATTCTTTTAATTAATTCCTGAAAATAATATTGTTATCAGATGTTGATTCCGAATCCAGGTTCACAATCTTAACTGGAACACTTAAAATATTTTAAATTTGAGTATGAGTTATTATTTCAGCAGTACGATCAGCAAAATGGGTAGTTTAGTTCTCGCTGTAATATTGCTAGAACAAGGTATCCCAGAACAACAATTGTGCTGTTTGATTTATTGAAGTTGTGATGAAGTCCTCCTGACCATGATATTGTATTGCCGGCGATACCTGTTATATCTCTAATTTCCAACTCACCATCATCAGGACTCGATTCTATTTCATCAAAAGGATTATGGAATTCGATCACATCATGTATATGCAACTTTGAAACATCAGTAACAGCTACACTTGTAGCATCAGATTTTGGGCCAGTTATAAAATTTAATGATATCTTATCCGTTTTTATTGTGGATGTATCAATGGTTATTTTTTTCTGATGATACCAATCAGATTTTATAAGTACAGTATAGATTCCTTCATCCAAGTCAGTAAAAACGTAAAAGCCACTGGGATTTTTTACTACTTTATTTTTCACCACTTTAGGATCCAGCTTATCTATCTTGACCCTAGTATGGCCAAAAGGTTCTTTCTGCGTAACTTCATCTATCAATTTAAGAGCGAAAGATAAACGGGTCTCCCTGCCTTTACCATCATGATATGCAATAAATGTGTCTGTCTCATAAGGCCAGGAAAAAGCCATTACATATTCCCTCCCTTGGGTACCATATATGACTGTTCCAATTTTTTCGATGTAACCCGTATAGTCTTCTTTTCCTGATATGAATCGATTCTAACAGGTGTAACCAGATAGCAAACTGATGTTTTGTAAGTCTTATCCTGAAAAGTCGTCCAGATTTTGGTAATATCATCCAGATTGAGTGGACAAATAGTTATATGTAACTCATCTTCTTCATTCTGGTTCAGAGTTCCTCTCAGGAGTTCTCCCTTCATTATAGAATTATCATATAATACCTGCATAGCCCTGCCAAGAATGCTGTGTTGTTGTTTTGTTCTTTCAGTCTTATCGGGAATCCCAGAAGGATGAGATGTTAAAATGTAATAAAGATCAAGCTGTAGCGGAGGATATTTCTGCCATTGTGTTGATTCTGACATTCGCACATTTTGATTTTTCATATAAACGTTTTCATTGATTTGATATAGAAACATCGACAGAAGTACATTATCGGTAGTTTCAATCTCACCAGGAGAAATAAGCATGATTGAATCCTTAATGTCAGGCATTTGCTCACCCAGTAGTTCAATCAATGTTGTGCCAACGTCAGCTATTGCTGTATATTCATACATAAATAAGCCCTCTTATTCTCAGGGTAATATCCTTTTTTGCTTTCTAAAATATCTAATTGTGTTGTGATTTAATAGATAGATTTCCTCATTTTACCAGTGCGTAATACTCTCCAAAGTCACCAAAGGTACACAGCTTCCCCATCTTCTGGAATTCCCGTTTTGTAGCTCTGATAATATGCTCCATCCTGACTTCATCTGAGTCACCGGCAGCCAGAAAAGCTGCATTCAGGGCAATATTTTTAATATTACCGCCTGTGATCTTGAATTTTGAAAGGAAGCTGTAATCCACATCATCATTAATAGGTGTATCACCAGGGAATATGTGAGTCCAAATTCTTTCTCTGAGATCTTCCTCAGGTGAGGTAAATTCTACTGCAAAATGCATCCTGCGAAGGAATGCCTCATCGATGTTGGCTTTGAAGTTACTTGCAAGGATCACTATTCCTTCATGTTCCTCCATCTTCTGTAGCAGATAATTTGTCTCAATATTCGCATATCGGTCATGCGCATCCTTCACCTCGGATCGCTTGCCAAATAGAGCATCTGCCTCATCAAAGAACAGGATCGCATTGCTGGTTTCAGCTTCAAGAAAGATCTTCTTGAGAATCTTCTCTGTTTCGCCGATATACTTGCTGACCACGGAGGATAAGTCGATCTTATAGAGGTCAAGCCCTGACTCTTTCGCTATCACCTCAGCAGCCATTGTCTTGCCGGCACCTGATGATCCTGAAAAAAGGACATTTAATCCTTTACCAAGGGATAATTTCGCATCAAATCCCCAGTCAATATAAACCTTTCCTTTGTATTTGATGTATCCGGATACTTCTCTTAACTGTGCTTCAATATCCTTAGGAAGTACGATATCCTCCCACGTATAGCGCGGAGGGATATTTTTTGCAAAAGCAGAAAGGCTCTTATTTGACTGAGCTTTGCAACCGCGATATAGATTTTCCATGGATATGGCAGGATTTTCAGGTTTCTTCACTATTGCGAGATTGCGAGCTGAGGATATGGCATCTTCTATCTGACCGCCACTGAAGTTAAACTTGCTGGCAAGAGCATCAATATCCAGATCAGGAACGTTTTCTTTCAATAATTTCTCCCACAACTTTTTACGCAATTCAAATGAAGGAATGGGAAATGCCTCGGAAATAAAGCCATGTTTCTCCAAAACACTTGCTGGCGTATAAGGCAGCTCACCTGCCAGAAATATCCAGTTTTCAAAGAGGTCAAGCTCCTGAAACAGACCAGCAACATTAATTTCTGCTTCTTTCTCAAGTAAAACACCAAATCCATCGAGATATAATGATGAGTTCTGCAGACGGGCTTCACGGATAATGATCCTTAAAGTATCCAGAGGATCTTCTTTCATGAATACGTTTGAATCCACCACAAGCAGAGGCATTCCTAGTTCTTTACAGATTATCCCCGCAGTCAATTTCTTTCCAGTGCCGTATGCCCCGTGGAAATAGAATATTGGATTGCCGATATTTGCGCGATGTTTTAATAGCTCCACGAATGCCTTTTTTTTACTATCAGGAATAATTAAATCATTAAAAGATCTTGTTAGCTCGTTTTTCATTGTTGAATA
>JAGLQN010000081.1 GCA_023136835.1 Candidatus Omnitrophota bacterium
GAAATTTAGGGTTTCCCGATAGAAGCATGAACAAGCTGAAACACTTCATCTATATGAAAAGGTTTCGAAATAAAATACTGATCTACACCTTTGCTTCCCTTTACAAAACCATCTTGAACTTTGTCCTTTTGAGAGTATTGAATGGATTAATCGCGAGTGTTCTTAAATCCTTTAAGAATGGGAAGATCTCTGATCTTAGGAGATTAGTCGGAACATACGACTCCTCCCGGGTAAGATTCGGGCGCGGATTTTATACTATTGAAACAAGCTCTTCATCCCGCCCAAAATTTCATCAACCGGGATAACGTCAATCTTCTTATGAAGTGAATACCGCTTTTTTCCGGGATAGATAACAGCGATGCGTTCAAGCTTTAAGTCTTCCAGCGCGATGCGCATAGAAGGTGTCATGGTTGGCGCGTCCGCACGCTTGATTTCAACGCCATACACGCGCCCGCCTTTGGAAAATACAAGATCAATTTCCGCGCCCTGATGCGTCGCCCAGAAATAGACATCATCCGGCTCAACTGAACGAATGGCCGCTTCAATCACAAACCCTTCCCATGACGCGCCGCAATAAGGGTGGCGCAAAACTTCCGCTTCCGTCTTTAACCCCAATAAAAAGTTAAGTATCCCTGTATCGCGAATATATACTTTTGGCGACTTCACCTGGCGTTTTTTAATATTCGCGTACCACGGCTGAAGCTGGCGCGCCATAAACACGCCGGTAAAAATATCCAAATATTTCCTTACTGTCGGCTCTGTAATTCCCAATGAAGACGCGATGGGAGCCGCGTTCCATACTCGCGCGTGACTATTGGCAAGCATTGCCCAAAAACGATGCAATGTGACTGTAGGAATATCAATCCCCTGCTCCCGCAAATCCCGTTCAAGAAAGATTTTAATAAAGTTTTTTCTCCAGGCGAAACTATCAGTATCATTTTTAGCCAGAAATGAAAGAGGGAAACCGCCCCGCACCCATAATTGAGAAACCTTTTTTAAACCAACTTCCTCTAAACCAAAACCGCCGATCTCAACAACCTCCAGACGGCCGGCAAGAGATTCTGAAGATTGCCGTAAAAGACCGGGTGAAGCACTGCCAAGAATAAGAAACTTTGCGGGCAAAGGTTTCCGATCTAACAATACTCTTAGTATCGGAAAAAGATCTGGTCTCTGCTGAACCTCATCAATAACCACTATATCTTTCAAAGGTTCAAGAACCGTTTTAGGGTCGGATAAAGCGATAAGACTGCTGGAGTCTTCAAGGTCAAAATAATTGGGTGAATGAATATTGACTAACTCTTGCGCCAGAGTTGTTTTGCCGGATTGGCGAGGGCCTAAAAGGGCTACAGCCCGGCTTCTTCTAAGCGCTGTTTTAATATGTTTTACGCAATCTCTTCTCTTTATCACGCTTTGAGTATACCATGATATTCCAAATTGTCAATTTGTTATTTCATAGTGAGTTAATCTTCCCTTAAAACTAAAGAATCGGGTATCCATCAATTTATGGGTTCTTCTTGCGGAAAGATAAGGGGACACGTGGTTCCTGGCCGGCGAAAAGGCGTTTAATATTGGCCTTATGGCGAAGAACAATAAATACACAGAAAATGGCTCCAAGACAGACAATCGTGAACTCCTGCCCAGTTAGAACCATAATGATAGGAAGACATGTTGAAGCAATGATCGATGAAACCGATACAATGCGTGTTATAAGGAAACAAGCAACCCAAATAAGGAAGGTCCAGAAAAGAACCGGCCGGATCAAAGCAATTTTAAAGGTTAAACCAATAAGGACGCCAAAGCTGGTCGCAATCCCCTTGCCACCTTTGAATTTAAGAAAAATCGTCCAATTATGCCCGCAAACAACCACTAACGCAAGCATCACGCGGTGAAGGATCTCGGTAGTTCCAAGCAAATCCGGAATAAGCGCAACCACGATCACGCCCTTGAGAATATCCAGTAAAAGAACAGTGATTCCCGGCCCTTTTCCTAAAACACGGAAAACATTTGTGGCTCCGACATTTCCGGAACCATGCTGCCGGATATCTATTCCCTTGGACACTTTCCCGAAAATATAGGCAGTCGGGATAGAGCCGATCAAATAGCTCAGGATTATCCCAAAAATGATCATCATACATTAGCTCCGCTATTGAGTTCTTTAATACCTTTTAGAATATAATCAATTCCTGAAATAACAACCAGAATCAGGATTACATACCAAAAAAGAGAAAAAAGCTGCCATTGCATGAGAATCCCGATCACAGCCAAAATTTGAAAAAATACGGTCGCCTTTCCCCAAATTGTAGGATTAACGCTGATATTTCCGTTAAAAAGGTGAATAACCACGAATCCTAGTAGCAAAATAACATCCCGGCTGATCACAGCAACAACAAGCCAAATAGGAAAACGGACCGTATTAAATAGAACGCTGACCTTGTAAATACAAATATACGCGCTAATCAAAAGGATCTTGTCAGCTAACGGGTCAAGGATCGCGCCGGCTTTCGTCTCTTGATCGAACTTGCGGGCCACATACCCATCAAGGACATCTAAAATAACGGCTGCCAAAAAGATCCCCAAAGCAATAAAACGCGTGTAATCATTGTCCGGGGAATAATAAAGGACCGCCACAATAAAGAACGGAACCATCAATAGACGGCCAATAGTTAATCGGTTAGCAAGAGTCAACGGCATTCTACGGCTCAACAATCTCTAATTTGACATTATGCTCCGGACAATATTCGATATGCCCAGCATAACGCTTACCTGTTATCGGACAATATTTGACTATCGGGGATTTACCCCCAACTGATCCAGTGATCGCCTGGATCGCGCTCCGCGTATCCTCATCGGTCCTGATTTGCTTCTCCAAGCCGCGAAGATCATCTTCGTCCAGAGTCTTACCGCTAAGCGCCCCGGCAATAGCAGAAAGAACTTCCTTGGCTTCTTCTCGCTGATCTTCTCGGCTTTGAACCGTTGAGACTGTTTTGCATCCTGATAAAAGAAAAATAACAAAAAGGACCGCTAGCCCCCGGAAAATCCGAGAGCTTAAGAATATCAGAAACCCCGAATGTTGATGATCGTTGATTGATGACATTACTTGATAAACCGCATCCGATTGAACGGCCAATAAATAAGTTCGGCCCGGCCGATAATATTTTCATCCGGGACAAAACCCCAAACACGGCCATCCGAACTTGAGGAACTATTGTCCCCTAAAACGAAGACATGCCCTTCGGGTACTGTAAAGCTCTCTCCTTCTTGTCCATAATTAACACCGTTATAATAAAAAATATTTTTGATCACAGAGTCTTTAACAAGCTCGCCATTAATATAAATATCCCCCTCTTTGATCTCCACCTCTTCTCCCTCCAGAGCAACCAAGCGTTTAATAAAATCTCTGGACGGATCCATTGGGTAAACGAAAACAACGACATCCCCGCGTTCTGGTTGTGTTAAGCCAGGAAGACGCTTGTATTTTGTAAAAGGAACCCTTGGGCCATAGCGGAGTTTATTGACCATAAGCCGGTCGCGCTCGATTAATGTCGGCTTCATCGACCCGCTGGGGATCTTAAAAGCCTGAATAAAGAATGCCCGGATAAACATCGCCAGAACAAAAGCAATAACAATGGACTCTGTCCATTCACGGAGTGCTGAATTTTTTTGAAAGATTTTCCGTCTCATTTTCCTCCTATAATTTCAAAGCTGCTAAAAAAGCTTCTTGGGGAATCTCGACATTCCCCACCTGCTTCATTCTTTTTTTGCCTTCTTTTTGCTTCTCCCAAAGTTTGCGCTTACGCGTGATATCTCCGCCGTAACACTTCGCGGTCACATTCTTTCCGACAGCTTTCACCTTCGCGCTCGAGATAATGCGCCCGTCGCAAGATGCCTGAACGCGCACTTCGAACAATTGCTGCGGAATAAGGCTTTTGAGTTTCGTCACAAGCGCGAGCCCTTTTTCATAAGCATGATCCTTGTGCACCAAACACGAAAAAGCATCGCACACCTTATCATTAAGAAGAATATCCAATTTGGCAATTTGGGCCTCGTGATATCCTTTAAATTTATAGTCGATGGAACCGTAACCGCGCGTGATCGATTTAATCATATCATTAAAATCGACGATGACCTCTGAGAGCGGAATATCAAAAATGATCTTCATTCGGTCCGAAACATATTCACTGCTGACAAAAATCCCCCGCTTGCGCTTAGCTAATTCCATGACACCATCCATATGATTAACTGGTGTTAAGATCGTCACCGTCAAGCAGGGCTCCTCGATGCTCCTGGTCTGGGAACTATCAGGAAGTTCCGTCGGGCTTTCAAGATGGATGGTCTCTCCGTCCCTCATGTGCACAAGAAATTGAACATTAGGTGTCGTTAGAATAAGATTAAGATCGTACTCTCTTTGCAGCCGCTCCTGAACAATATCCATATGCAGCAGCCCTAAGAACCCGCACCGGAAACCATTGCCAAATGACTGGGACGTTTCCGGTTCATAAACCAAACTCGGGTCACTCAAGCGCAGTTTTTCTATAGACTCCCGCAGCGCCATAAAATCTTTTGTATTAACCGGGTAAACGCCGCAAAAAACCAGAGGATTTAAATGGCGGTATCCTTCCAAAGGTTCAGCCGCCGGCTTAACCGCATCCGTGATCGTGTCTCCCACGCGGACTTCGCGCGGCTCATGAATATTGCAGGTGATATATCCGACTTCTCCGCAGCCCAGTTCCTTAACCTTGACAGCCCCAGGCTTAAAGATCCCGATCTCCTCGACCGTGTATTCTTTTTTCATATGCATCATCATAATGCGCGTACCAGGGGTCACCTTCCCGTCAATAATCCTTATGTAGACGATAATCCCTTTGTAAATATCATACTTCATATCAAAGATCAGCGCTTTAAGAGAAGCCTTTTCGCTCCCATCCGGGGGTGGGATAAATTCAATGATCTTTTCAAAAAGCTCCTTGACCCCTGTTCCTTCTTTAGCAGAAACAAGCTGGATATTTTCCTCATTAAACGCGAGGATCTCCATAAATTGAAGCTTGGCATGGTCTAGATCAACACTGGCAATATCGATTTTATTTAAAACGGGAAGGATTTCTAAATTGTTATCGATCGCCAGATAGAAGTTTGCGACTGTCTGGGATTCGACCCCTTGGGAGGCATCAACGACCAAAAGAGCTCCCTCACAAGCCCTTAAGGATTTCTCAACTTCATAAGTAAAATCAACGTGCCCCGGCGTGTCGATCAGGTTAAACAGGTATGTCTGCCCGTCATTGGCCTTATATTTGATCCGCACCGCCGAAGCCTTAATCGTAATGCCCCGCTCGCGTTCCAAATCCATATCGTCGAGAAGCTGGTTCTTGAATTTCCGCTCATCAATAGCCCCGACGGACAACAATAACCGGTCAGCTAACGTGGACTTGCCATGATCGATATGGGCAATAATTGAGAAATTACGAATGAGCGATTTATCCATCTTTTTTTATGTGCTTAAGCATCTCCCCGATGACCTCATCGATCGATAGGTGAGTTGAATCAATTAATATGGCATCATCCGCTTTTTTTAAAGGGCCTACGTTACGCGTTTTATCCTTATGGTCCCGTTCCTTCAATTCAGCTGTCAGTTTATCGGCATCAACATCATTGCCCTTCTCGCGTAATTCCGCGATACGGCGCCGTGAACGCTCGCCAATATCCGCATCCAGATAGAACTTTTTCGTTGCTCGCGGGAAAACAACTGTTCCGACATCACGCCCTTCGACAACAACCCCTTTCCTTCCTCCAATGGCCCGCTGCCATTCAACCATGATCGCGCGCGCGCGCGGTGCCCGCGCCACATAAAATGTCTTATTCGTAACTTCGATCGTCCTTATGGCTTCACTGACATTTTCGTCATCAAGAAAGACCTTTACCCTTGAAGCATGATTTTCCAAATCGATTGTCGTCTGGCGAGCTAACGTGACCAAAGCATCCTCATCTTCCAGGTCAACATCCTGGCGGATCGCTTTTAAAGTCAAAGCTCGATACATCGCTCCTGTATCAAGATAAGAAAGATTTAATTCCGCGGCTAGTTGTTTAGCAACAGTGCTTTTACCGGCACCAGCGGGTCCATCGATCGTAATAATTTGTGTTTGCGGATCAGACATTATTTCAGTATCACATAAATGAACGTATTATCCAAAATCCTGATCCGTATCTGACAGGATTTTAATCTAGTTTATTCCGCTTTTCCTGGGCCCGCGTAAAATACTGTATAAGAGTTTTTTGGTCACGGCTCACAATGGTCTTTCGAAAATGAGCCAGATATTCAACACACTGATCTAAGGCGTTAAGAATGTTCTTCGAATTCGCCATGCATATATCGCTCCACATCTGCGGTGAGGAAGCCGCAACACGGCTCGTATCTCTTAATCCTTGTGAAGCGTAATCAAGAAACTTTGAAGGGATACCCGAAATCAAGCCATAGGCTACCAAATGGGGCAAGTGGCTTACATAGGCAAGGATTTCATCATGTTCCTCAGGAGGCAATAACTTCACTTCCATGCCAAGCTTTGTCCAGAAATGCTTAACCTTTTGCTTGGCAACTTGATTGGTTTTACTCGTCGGGGTCATAATACATATTGACCCTTCAAAAAGATCGGCCGTGGCGTTGGCCACCCCCTTTTTCTCAGAACCCGCTAAAGGATGCGACCCAACAAAGAAAGCAGGCGCGGAAAGGATCTTCTCTCCATATTCCATGATCTTTTCTTTAGCGCTTCCCACATCCGTAACGATACAGCCCCGCTTTAAATACGGATTAATGGTCGTGAATAGTTTTATGATAGAATCGACCGGTGTTGCCAGAACAACGAGATCCGCATTAGAGATCGCCTTCTTGACATCCAAACACGGAGTATCAATGGCATTCATTTTTACGGCTTGGTCCAGGGCCGCCTGCCGATGGGACAAACCGATGATTTCACGCGCAAGCCGATGTTTCTTTATTGCCATCCCCAATGAACCACCCATCAAACCGACACCGACGATAGCAACCCTTTTAAATACATATGGTCTTAAAAGCATTTTAGAAAATCCTTCTCCTGCCGTACCAGGTTTCCTTCATTACTTATGCTGGCCCGCAGGGTAGTCCTCTTTTCACGTCTTTCGTGAGCTATCCGCCAAAAGAGGGAAAATCTTTATTAACTAAATTTCACGAGAGACTGCCAAAGCAATCTTCTTTAGATCTTTCATCAATGAATCAAATTGTTTAGGAACAAGCGACTGTTGGCCGTCAGAGAAAGCTTCTTCCGGGGAATCATGCACTTCAATCATCAACCCGTCGCAACCGGCAGCAACGCTCGCTTTAGCCACATTACCGACAAGCTTTCGAACGCCGGTTCCGTGACTGGGATCAGCGATAACCGGCAAATGGGACAATTGTTTTACCAGCGCGACCGCGTTAACATCAAACGTGTTTCTAGTCGCTGTTTCAAAAGTGCGGATGCCGCGCTCGCACAATAACACATCGAAATTCCCGTTTGAAAGAATGTATTCGGCCGACATCAGCCATTCTTTGACCGTGGCGCTGATCCCTCTTTTTAGCATGACGGGTTTTTTAGTCTTACCGATCTCTTTGAGTAGAGAAGAATTCTGCATGTTTCGCGCGCCGATCTGAAGGATGTCAGCATACTTGCAGATAAGGTCCAGATCCCGTGTATCCATCACTTCCGTGATCGTCGCTAAACCAAACTCTTTTCCGGCTTCAGATAAATATTTAAGCCCCTCTTCTCCTAACCCTTGAAAATCATACGGGGAGGTTCTTGGTTTGAATGCCCCTCCGCGTAAAACTGTTGCCCCGGCCTTTTTCACCTTTCGCGCGATAGACCTCATGCCCTTAGCGCTTTCAACCGAACAGGGGCCGGCCATCACAAAGATCTTTTTACTACCGAAACGGACATCCCGGCCGATCTTGATGACGGAATTTTCTTTCTTGAACTCGCGCGAAACAAGACGATATGGAGCTAAAACCGGAATAACCTTTTCAACGCCCGGAAAAATCTCGAGAGGCGTCACCCGCAGAACATCTTCCGGGCCGATCAATCCGATAACCGTCCGCTCCACCCCGCGGGAGATATTCGCTTTAAGCCCTAATTTCTTAGTCTTCTCAACAATATACTTGATCTGTTCTTCTGTTGCGTTGGATTTTAAGACGACGATCATAGAATTTCCTTTAGTGTTTTAATCAGCCGTTTATTTTCCTGCGCGCTTCCGATCGTAACACGGATAAAACGCCGCAGGCCCCAAACACTCATGTCCCTCACAATGATGCCTTTTTTTAACAGTTTTTTGGCGACATTTCCAGAATGGTCATTTGTCTTTACCAAAATAAAGTTCGTGCGGCTTGCGACAAAGTCTAAATTTAACTTCTTGAAACTTTCATGCAGATATTTTCGCTGAACATTGACTTTCTTAGCCAAGCCGCGGTAATAAGCCCTGTCTTTCAATACGACCATCGCGGCGACCTGAGCCAGCGAATTGACATTGAACGGTTCGCGGATACGGTTCAAAAGATCGATCAGTTGTGCGTTCGCGATGCCATAACCGATCCGTAACCCGGCTAAGCCATACATTTTCGAGAATGTCCGAGTGACAATAACATTTTTGTACGATCTTAAAAGCTTAAGCGAATCAACATAATCCCGGGCGTTGACATATTCGTAATAGGCTTCATCGATAAATACAAGAATGTTGCGGCGTAGTCCCTTTAAAAAAGAGCGTATTTCTTTTTCAGTAAAATACATCCCTGACGGGTTATCAGGATTGCCTAAAAAAATGATCTTTGTCTTTCTCGTTACGGCCTTTTTCATGGCGTCAAGGTCGTAACGAAAATCCTTTAAAGGAACGGCCTTAACCTTCGCGCCGGCAATAGCCGAGACGATGCTATAGATCAAGAATGATGGTTTGGCAATGACGACCTCATCGCCTTTTCCGGCAAACGCGCGCACCGCTAAGACGATCAGCTCATCAGACCCGTTACCGAAGATCAGCTGTTTGCCTGAAACATTAAGCTTACCAGCTAAGGCCTTGCGCAGATAATGGCAGTCTCCATCCGGGTATCGATTTAATTCCTTCGATGCTTGAGTAATGGCCTTGAGGACTTTTGGGGAAGGGCTATAGGGGTTTTCATTGGATGCCAGTTTGATGACATCGCGCAATCTTAATTCACGCTTGACTTCCTCGATCGGTTTGCCCGGAACATAGGGCTTAACCGCAAGAATTGTTTTCTTAACAATGCTTTTCATGCTAAACCGGATACGACCCCACGATCTTCAAATATTTGCACATGCCTTCGAGCTGCTCTAACGCTTTTTTGACATTCTTATCCTGACGATGGCCTTCGAAATCAACAAAGAAATAATAATCCCATGCTTTCTTTTTTGAGGGTCGTGACTCAATTTTTGTTAAACTAATCTTATTCTTATAAAAGGGCGTCAGCATAGCATGTAAAGCGCCCATTTTATCCTTGATCGAAAAGATGATCGATGTGCGGTCCTTTCCCGTCGGAGGCACATCCTGTGTCGAGATCACCAGGAATCTTGTTGTATTGTGCGCGATATCCTGGATATTACGTTTCAGCACCCTGATATTATATATCTTCGCCGCTTCAATAGACGCGATGGCCGCGGTACTCTTTTCTTTGAGCGCTTTTTTGACAGCATCCGTCGTTGATGCTACCCAAATTTCTTTTGCTTGTGACGGAGGTAAATTCGCCAAGAGCCAATTCCGGCACTGACCGAATACATTCGGATTAGAGCACACTTTCTTAATGTTTTTTATGGCAACATTCGAAAGAAGATTATGCGAAACTTTAAGCAGGCGCTGCGCGCATACTTTAAGCTCAGAATCAACTAACAGATCAACAGTATGCGTAACCGCGCCTTCCGTCGAGTTCTCGACAGGCACCACCCCATAATCACATTCTCCATGCTCAACTTTGGAAAACACTTCGGCAATGCTGCTGCAAGGAACATAATCCACCAGGGAACCAAATTGTTGTTTAGCGGCCATATAAGAAAACGAGCCCGGTGTTCCCAGATGCGCAATATGGCTGATCTTCTCCAAAGCGAGAGAGCTCGACATGATCTCCCGGTAAACCGCTTCAAAGGCTTCTATCGTCATCGGCCCTTTATTCAATTGTTCAATCCGTTTAAGAACCTCTTTTTCCCGGGCAGGAGAATAAATTCCTTTTTTATTCTTTACTTTGACCTCCCCGATTTCCCTGCTTATTTTGGCGCGCGCGTTAAGCAGACTGATGATTCTTTCATCAATACCATTAATTTTTTTGCGTAGATTCTTCAGGTTCATTTTCCAAGTCCTGTGCCAGTGTCTCTCCAATAAGATCTTCGGTTAACCCCTCTGAAATTTCCGGTTTTTCTTCCTCTTCTATTTCTATCCCCTCACCTTCATTAATACTCGCCGCCTCGTCCTTTTGACTTTGAGGCAACTCTTCCCGCTCTTCTTCATTGGCTTCTGTCGTTTCAGTTTCCAACGAAAGATCTTCGGATATTGTTTCTTCATCATCTAACTCAATGATGTTGCTTTCTGCCGCCGGCTGCAGAGTCGGAAATTCTTCCAATGTAGGAAGATCATCCAAAGACTTTAAACCGAAATATTCCAGGAACTGTTTGGTCGTCCCGTAAAGATACGGCCGCCCCGGTACATCTTTGCGCCCGATAACCTTGATCAGCTCCTTGTTAAGCAGATGCGCGACAACGCCATCGGAATTCACCCCTCGAATGAGTTCAATATCCGAACGCGTTACAGGCTGTTTGTAAGCAATGATCGCCATGCTTTCAAGCGCCGGCTTTGATAATTTTTCCTTGTGTTTCGTTTTATAAAAACTTCGCAAATAAGAAGCATAGGCCGGGTTACTAAGCATTTGGTATCCACCGGCGATCTCGACGATCATAATCCCGCTTTTTCTATTTTCATATTCATCCTGTAAGCTTGTAATCGCTTTCTTTGTATCAGAAGCACCGACAGTCTCAAGAACCTTCCTGATCTGATCGAGTGTCACGGGTCTTTCGTTAACAAATAAAAGAGATTCGACAACTCCTTTAACATGTTGAAACTGTTCATCGATTTTATTTGTTGCCTGCTCCACGGTAAAATCTTCCATTAGCCTCTTATCCTCTGTTTATAGATCTCGTTTAATAATTCTTCAGTTGTTTGAATATCCTTTGACCGGTTTAGAGCATTTTCAATCATGTCACGAGCTTCTTGTTTTTTGTATTGGAGCTGCAAAAGAACTTCCAAGGCTTCTTCCTTCCAAAGCGGAGTCGATGATTTTTCTTCCCGTACGACACGCTTATCCTGAATCAGTCCGAATTTACCAACTTTCCCCTGCAACTTTGCGACGATCTCTTTAGCGCGCTGCATGCCGATACCGGGTAAGGTTTTCAAATATTTCGCATCCCCTTCGTCGATCGCCCGCGTAATATCACAAATCGGTTTATCCAGCGCGCGAACTGCCGCGCGCGGACCGATACCGGAAACTTTGATGAACTGCAGAAAAAAATCGCGCTCAATCTCATTGATAAAACCGATCAAAAGAGGCAATCCGCTCGACATGCTGATCTGAAAATAGTGATAGGTAATTAAATGAACATTACCTTCTTTATCTTCCGTTTCATCAATACGTTGAAGGACTGATGCCGGAACGATAACCTCATAAAACAATCCCTTAACATCAACGACAAGAGATTGTTCCCTTTTTTCAACAAGCTTTCCGGCTATTCTAACGATCATAATTGATGGCTCTGCATGCGCGCATATCCTAAGGCCAGCGCCAACGCATCACTGGCATCCAACGGCAGCTTTGCCCCGTCGATCCTTAAGATGTCCGCAACAATCTCTCTCGTCTGAACCTTTGTTGCGTTACCGTTTCCTGTCAGGGATTTTCGGACACGCTTGACACTGTGTTCAACCAGTTCAATGCTCTCCTGCGCGCATAAAAGGCAAATAACTCCCCGCACATGTCCCAGCTTGCTTGCGGTGACCGGATGCTTATAATGAGCATATAATTTCTCGAGAACGAGAACTTGAGGCTTATGCTCCTTAATTAAACCGCTTAGGAGGCTATAAACCTTTTGAATGCGATTTTGGATAAGATCATTTTCTTTTGGCTCGATCGTTCCGGTTTCGATCAATGTCACTGACCGGTTATTCGCTTCAATACATCCGTAACCAGTCGCCTTCAATCCTGGGTCGATACCGAGTATCTTCATCATTCTTCGGCAAGCTTATCCATTTCCTCATCGGGAATATCAAAATTCGCATACACATTTTGAACGTCTTCTTGATCCTCTAACCCTTCCATTAAGCTCATCAACGCTCTAGCATCCGCGCCGACAACCTTCACTGTCGTACTTGGCAACATCGTCATTTCCGCAGTTTCTATCGGAATATTTTTCGCTTCAATAGCTTCTTTGATCGCCGCAAGACTACCGATATCACTGGTAATCTCGTGATATTGTTCTTCGGTCGCGATATCTTCAGCCCCCGCGTCCAAAGCAATTTCCATCAACTCGTCTTCACTTACTTTATCTTTCTGGATTGAAATGAATCCTTTTTTCGAAAACAGGTATGAGGTCGCTCCGGGTCCTGCCAAACTCCCGTTCTTTTTCGAAAGAAGATTCCTGATTTCCGCCGTGGTTCGATTTTTATTATCCGTTAAGCCGACGATATACAAAGCCACTCCACCCGGCCCGTAAGCATCAAAAGAAACCTCTTCATAAGTGACACCAGGAAGCTCTCCCGTCCCTTTCTTGATAGCATTTTCAATATTCGTCAACGGCATATTGATACCCTTAGCCCGGTCCATAGCCGATCGAAGGCCCGCGTTTGTTTCCGGATTACCGCCACCAGATTTAGCTTGTGCTGTGATCTCCCTAATCATCTTTGTAAAGGCAGCACCTCTTTTCGAATCCGTCGCCGCTTTCTTATGCTTAATACTTGCCCATTTTGAATGTCCAGACATTTTAACTCCCCCTAAATTGCCATAATTGAATTTACCTTATGAATATACTTAAAAAATCATGAAGCAGACTAATAAGCCGAGTTTTGTCTCCCCAAAAAAGAAATTGGGTGATGGTTATTCAACTCACTTCAGGATTCACATCCCGAACTCTTGCAGCCTACCCGAGGATACATTCTACTACGCTCAATTGTTTTCATATTGAACTTCGTAGAACTGTTCTTCAAAGCCAAAGATAAAAATACTTTGGTAAAATAGAACAAACGAAGCGGATCACTTCGCTTTCGACAAAATTGCCGAAATCTCCTCCTATTTGGCCTTGCTCCATGCAGAGATTGCTCGTTTCACCCTTCGACTCCTCACTACCGTTCGTCGCTCAGGGTAAACTTCCCAATGGGACATTTATACTGAGCGAGATTCGACAAAGTCGAATCGAGTCGAAGTATCGTCACTGTAGCTCTAATCCGATTTTAACTTACCCTCAGGGCAAGATCATCATCGTCCTGGATTATCAGGATGCATTATCCTCTGGAGCTCGGACTTTCCTCCCCGATGCTCTCAAACAGCGGGGCAACCATCTTAGCCTGCTTCTCTTTTATCGCATCCGTCGCTAATTTATCTGCATGCTTATTCTTTTCGCGACGGACATGATTAATATCAACATGATCAAATCCGTCCATCAAAAGCCGAACCTGATCGAAAAGAAATTTCAGTTTCGCGTTCTTGACTTTATAGACGCCGGTTACCTGGCGAAACATTAATTCGCTATCCGTAAAGATCTTAAGTTCTCTGGCTCTCATCGTCAGCGCCTCTTGCAAGGCATAGACCAAAGCGGAATATTCGGCGATATTATTTGTCGCATCACCGATAGCCTTAGAAATTTCTTTAACTGTTTTTCCCTGGGAATTGATCACAACGCCGATCCCGGCTTTCCCGGGGTTCCCGCTACAAGCGCCATCAATAAATATTTCTAACTCTCTACTCAAAAATCACCCTCAAGATACAAAATCCTCGAACATATTTCACACTCGACTAATTCCTGACTCATCTTTATCTCATTTATTTTCTGAGGAGTCACGTTCATAAAACATCCCCCGCAGGAATCTTCACCCTGAATGGGAACGATAGCAATACCATCTTTATGCTTTAAAATCCGCTCATACCTATTTAAAAAGCTCGGGTCAATTCCCTCGGTAGCATTCTTCCGTTGGGAATCAAGGACTTTTATGCGGCCCTCAATAACTTTAATGTCCCCTTCTGTCTGTTTCTTTTTGGCTAAATAATTCTTTTCTTCCTCGCCGACCTTAACTTTTTCTTCTTCGATCTGCGCGTTAACCACATCACTTTCATCATAGGATATCAATATCTTTTCTTCAATAACCGATTTATCTGCCTTGATATGCTCAATTTCGGAAATTTTTGCCGTATATTCCTTATTGGTCTTAATTTGCGAAAGCTGCGCGTTGGATTTTGCGATTTCATCTTCCTTTGATTTTAACTCTAATTCTCTTTCCTTGCGAGTAACCTGAACAGCTTTTAACTTTTCTTCTACCTCTGTCAGGACGCCCTTACTAAATTCAAATCCCTCTTTCATTTGAGCCAAAAGAACAGGTTTTTCCTTCAATTCGATCTTTAAATTATGAATCTCACCATCTATTTTCTGGAGTTCAACAATCTTTTTAATTTGATCCTTAACAGATATATCCGTCACGCCTTATCATCCTTTTTTCTATTTCGAATAAAACCTTCATGGACTCAGAATGAACAAAAACTGGTGGGCACAAGAGGACTCGAACCTCTGACCTCTGCCATGTGAGGGCAGCACTCTAACCAGCTGAGCTATGTGCCCGGGAACGCTCAAGTCTGGGCCCACGAGGACTCGAACCTCGGACCAATTGATTATGAGTCAACTGCTCTAACCGACTGAGCTATGGGCCCGATATTATACCTGAAAGCCTTTGAGTCAAAGACCCTACAATATTGTTATTAATAGTACGATTTTGAACTACAGCATAACATAATGACCGGGCATTTTCAACAGATTTCAGTATAGGCCGACTTCTGGGCTAGATTCAAAAATGCTTCTGTTTCAATGCTTTAAAACAAGAAAACGCCTCACTTTGTTCGGCGTTTCTTCTTTGAAAGGGGTTTTCTATACTCATTTTCCTTTATAGATATTAAGAGTATTGCACTATGTTCCACTAAATAACCCCTAAAGAAAACATAGTGCTAACAGCATCCGCGTTTTTATACTTTCTATGCTGTAAAAAGGGCAACCCGTTTGGATCGCCCTTATACAATCAAATTGACTAAAAACAGCCTTCCAACTACTCAACAATCTTGACCTTAAGAACACTAGATGGTTTCACACCTTTAAAAGTCATGTTGTACGAACCATAAATCTCAATTTCGCGCGGTATAGAAGAACCGCTACCAACAAATTTCTTATGGATTTTTTTGCCGGGCTTTAAAATAAGTTTCCTTTTCCTTTTTTCTCCTACAGCAACAGTGCCCCATTTAGCATCACCATACAGGAAGTATAAAGTCTCATTATCAAGGTTCTTTACCCAGAGATTGCTACGGGAAACATTTTCCAGAGTTACCGTAACTTCTATATTTTCACGGACATTGTAATACTCTTTATCCGTTTTTAAAGATAATTTCAACGGTAAATGCTTTTTTTGTTCCTCCAAAAGAAGATCGCCATTCCTCCGGACAACATCTTGGATGTCAAATTTCATCCATTTACGATTTGTCTGTTGATATCCGGTAAATTTGAGATCCAGTAACGGAAAACTGAAATTGAACGCCCGCTGGCCAAACTCTTTGAAGTTAGTGTCCTCCGGCTTAACAATAGTTACGCCAAACTTAAGAAATTCTCCCTTACGCGCCCCTTCAGAAATCTCGCGCTTATACTCAATGCTATAGATCCTGTGCTGGTTTTGGGAAAGAACATGCTCACCGAAATTAACTAGATTATCATGATCTTCTTTAATGGAAAGAATATCGTTGTAGACCGCGATCATCACGTGATTGCAGATATTCCTTAGAGACTCATCAAAACCTTGGCTTCGAACGGAGGTAGCCCTATCTTCAACAGCATTCACCACCTGGTAAACTGAAATGGAAAAACCAATACATACAAAAATTGCGATTAGAATTATCTTTCTCATATGTTTATTTAATCAAAAAAAGCCCGCTAAATCAATAAGCAGGCTTTTTTATTTATTTTTCCCTTTTGTCCCAATTTATCAGAAAGTTCAGATAATTTGATCTTCTTTGGCTGCCATGTCGAGAAACTGCTTTATACGCCTGGACCGTGTTGGATGGCGCAATTTGCGTAAAGCCTTGGACTCGATCTGACGGACGCGCTCGCGAGTTACATTGAATTCACCTCCCACCTCTTCAAGGGTTCGCGTTGTTCCGTCATGAATGCCAAAACGAAGTTCCAGAATTTTACGTTCCCGGTCATCGAGCGTATTAAGGACATGGGAGATCTCATCTTTGAGCATGGACTGCAATGTCGCATTAGCGGGTGATATAGCTTTTTTATCCTCGATAAAGTCCCCGAAATGCGTATCGCCCTCATCCCCGATCGGCGTCTGCAGCGAGATCGGCACCTGAGAAATCTTTAAGATTTCCTTAACTTTCCCAACAGGAATGCGCATCTGCTTAGCGATCTCCTGAGCTGTCGGTTCACGCCCATATTCCTGGACGAATAAGCGCGAAACACGGATGATCTTGTTGATCGTCTCAGTCATATGGACAGGGATGCGGATGGTCCTGGCCTGGTCCGCAATGGAACGCGTAAT
>JAGLQN010000082.1 GCA_023136835.1 Candidatus Omnitrophota bacterium
AGCATTTCTCCGGAAATCCTCGCCTTACTTTCAATAGCTTTAACATCATAACGCTTCATCAAGATGTTAAGTTTATAATCAAAGAGCTCCTGGGCCGTGGTGATCTTTTCGCGAAAGACCTTGGCCCCATACTTACGGATGAATGAATCCGGATCGTGGCCCTCAAACAGCGCCGCCACCTTGACATTCATTCCTTCTTCGATCAAGGTATCAAAGCTGCGGAGCATTGCCGCCTCCCCGGCCGGATCCATATCAAAAAGCATAACAACATTTTTCGTGTAACGGTGCAACAAACGGATCTGTTCTACCGTCAGGGCCGTTCCCAGCGAAGCGACGATATTCGTCACTCCGGCCTGATAGGGCATAATGCAATCCATGTATCCCTCGACAATAATAACAAAATCTTCTTGGCCGATCGCCTGCTTGGCCAAATGAAACCCATAGAGATGATGCCCCTTGATATAAACGGGCGTCTCCGGCGAGTTAATATATTTGGCTGTTACTCGTGTCTTTTCGCTGCCGGTTTCCAAGGCTCGCGCGCCGAAAGCACGGTAATGAGCCTGCGTATCAAGGATCGGAAAAATGACCCTGTTGCGGAAGCGGTCATAATAGCCTTGGCCCTTATCCCGGGGAAGAATTAACCCCGCTTTTTCCATCAATCCTAAATTGATCTTTTTGCCGCGCAGATACTCGATCAAACCATCCCATTGATCAGGGGCAAAACCTAATTGGAATTTCTCAGCTGTCTCAAGATCGATCTTGCGTTTCTTAAGATAGGCCCGGGCTTCTTTGGCCGCCCGTCCCTTATCGGAGAGCAGGTTCTTGTGGAAATATTCTGCTGCCAGTACGTTTATTTTAAAGATCAGTTGCCGTATATTTGTTTCTTGAGAGTTGCCCCCCCTTGTCTCTGGAACAACAATGTTCACCTTCTTGGCTAATATACGGACCGCTTCCGGAAATTCCAGACGCTCTTGCTTCATGATAAAGCCAATAACATTACCTCCGACATGACACCCGAAACAATGGAAGATCTGTTTAGCCGGATTGACAATGAACGACGGGGTCTTCTCGTGATGAAAGGGACATGGCCCTTTAAAATTCCGTCCGGCCTTTTTAAGAGGAACATAGGACGAAATAATCTCGACAATATCCGAGTGATCGATAACCCGCGCAATAATCTCATCAGGAATAAGTCCCATTATCGCTTAACTCTCCTAAATCCTGAACACGCTACGATTTCAAATTTTCCCTTTGTGACTAACCGGTCCAACATCAAGTTCATTCCTAAATTATCACTCGCGATATGCCCGGCATTAACAACAGAAATATGTTCGCACTTGATCTTTTGAAAATGTGCTTGTGAATAATGCATGCCCAAAAGCGTTTGGATCCCTATCTGAGACATCCGCGGGAATACATTTTTCGACCCTTCCGTTCCGCCGGTCATATCGACAAAAACACGCCCCACTTTATCGTTCTCTTTGCCAATAATGATCTGCGGACCTGCTTTCTGCAGGGCGGCATATTGATATTCCGGCTCCTTCATCAGAAGGCTCACAAGCCGCTTGAGAGTATTCGGTTTCATGGTATTAACAAGCTTTTGGAGGTATCGCGCAACATGGTTGTCAGCGGGCGTGTGACAACACATCAGGGATATATTTAATAATTTTGCCGCATCGACCGCGCGGTTATGGTTAGAACTATGAACGCCGCGGGCGACTTCAGCGACCCGCTGGCCCATAAGGTCACGGGCAATATCATCTTTGACCCCGAGGTTCACTAACAAATCGGTCTGTAAACTCATAACATCATGAAGACCGGCTAATGCGACGCCCTTGGGATGATGCGACAGAACAAGATCAAAACCCTTCCCCCTTTGAGCTAATTGGTCAGCCAGCAAGAGCTCGCCAACATCAATATCGATCCCGACCAAAACACGCTTTACCGGTTTTTTCGGATCGCCATGCAATATCCGCGAATCAGCATATGGGTTTTTCAAAACTTCTTTATCAAAGAACTTGCGAGACGCTGCATCAAGCTTCTTGTATTGATTTTTCTTGTCAAGCAGATACTTTTGGACTTGCTTGGGCCCCCGTAAATCCGCTTTCATACCTGCCTGAATAAAAACCTCATAAATATCTTTTAATGTCAAGACCGATCCTCGCCCCAAATAAACGCACCTTATCTTTTTTTCTTCTTTTTCTTCTTCTTTTCTGTAATCACTTTAAAAGCTTCTTCATTAATCTTTTCGCTTGGAAAGAACTTTTCGATCACATTTGAATATGTCGCCCTATAAAAATCTACAGCAACATAACCGAATATATTACGGCTCATCGATTGCCGGGTTTTTGTCAATACATAGTCATAATTCGCAAGTAGCAGCGCGAAAAATATTAAACCGCACGCGAAATAACTCTCGACTAAAGAAAGAACAATGCCGCCATAACGGTCAATCTTTTCATGAATCTTAATCTTTAGAATCAGAACCCAACCTTTGCTGATAAGAATGAAGGTCACAAAGGTCAAAACGCCCAATACAGTCAAAGCAAAAAGCTCGGTGGAAACATCTTCTCCGAAAAATTGGACTTTCAAAAAATCCGCAAAACCCGCGTAATAATGCAGCGTAACAAATATTGCGCAAAAAACGCCTAACAGCTTGAAAATTTCTGTGATAATCCCTTCGCGTGCACCCCAAGAGATGACCCCGGCAATAACAAAAGCCATAAAGATATCAATGATATTCAGATGTGTGGCTGTCGCTTCCATATTTACAGTAATATTAAGAAAAGGTGTTAAAGTATAACATACGCACCGGGGCGTGTCAAGAAAGCGCTGCCTTTCCTATAAGTCTGTAACTTGCTGAAAATAAAATACTTATAAGGTTTTTTTGATGCATTGTTAAATCTTGACAATCCCCAGCCGAAATGTTACTCTCCATTTGAAAATCATAACTCTTTAATGGAATCTGTTAAAGCGATAAGACGATCATGAATAACCACCCTTTAAGAAACCAGAATACGCCCGATAATGAACTTATTCGTGCCCGCAGAGAACTGTCTGTTCTCTATGAAATCAGCAATGCCATGCGGACAACGCTTGATCTTGATCACATTTTATATATTATTCTCACCAGCGTGACATCGCACACCGGGTTAGGATTTAACAGGGCCATTCTTTTCTTGGAAAATAAGATCGAGCGATGTTTAGAGCCGAGAATGGCGATAGGCCCGGAATCGCTGAAAGATGCCCAGGAGATCTGGGAATATATCTCCCACCACGATCAGCGCCTGGACGATCTCATCGACAAAGAAAAACTTGATCAGAATATCGGCCAAGGGGTTCTTTTTAAATCCGTCGAGAAGTTAAAGATCCCTTTCAGCCCTTCGGAAAATAATCTTCTGATGACAGCCTATATGAATGGCGTGCCGGCGCATATTTCTCAGGAAAAAATATCCCAATATGCAGACGATCTCCTACTGCAAACCTTTAAAACGAACGAGCTGATCATCATGCCTCTTAAGGCGAAAGACCAGGTTAATGGCCTGATCATCGCCGACAATCTGTATACACGAAAACCGATCACGGAAAACGATCTAAAAATGTTTGCCATGCTCGCCAACCAAGCAGGGCTTGCCATTGAAAATTCCAGACTCTATGAGATTATCAAGCATAAAAGCCATACGGACGCGATCACGCGTTTGTGGAATCACGGGTTTTTTCAGGACAAGCTGACGCAAGAGATCGAGAAGGCCAATAAAACACACCAGACGGTCAGTTTAATCATGATTGATATCGACAATTTTAAAGAGCTCAATGATATATACGGACACCAAAATGGTGATATTGTCTTAAAAGAAATAGCGAATATTTTAAGAGATTCCTCGAGAGATGGTGACTATGTCTGTCGATA
>JAGLQN010000083.1 GCA_023136835.1 Candidatus Omnitrophota bacterium
CCGGAAAGAAGGCTGATGTTCTGCAATTTTTTCCCCGGAGGTTTAGCGACGATCTCAATTCCGGATTCAAGAACATTATCAGGATCAAGCAGCAAGAGATCAGCTTCGCCACCACCGAACAATGTCCGGAAGTAAATCCGGAATTCTTCACTGACCTTGTTAAACGTTTCCATAAACATCTGACGGGTCGAGCGGTTGATCTTGTTAATCGTGCTCATAAGCTGTGACTTCGCTTCCAGAAGATCGCTCTGCTGTTTCGTCAGGAACTCAAAACGCTCCTTCAATTCTTCAAATTCTTCAATAGCCACTAAGTTGACGCTGCCGAATGAATCGCATCGCTTTCTCAGACGTTCAAGGTCGACCATCAATTCATCGATATTAAGAGCCTCTTCAGGCTGAACCCCTTCTTCGAAAGCCCGCTCCTGAGCTTCCCTGTCCCGCTCTGCAACGGCTTGATCAAAATCAATTTTGTATGTTTGAGAAAGACGGTTTTTAATATCTTGCTCGTTAAACCCGAGTTTTTGCCCCTCGAGCTCCTGCTCATGCAATCTCTCATTGATCTGATCGGCCTCTTCCTCGAAAGACGTCATCTGCGTTCGCGAACTGTTAATTCTCTGTCCAAGGTCTTCCTTCTGCGTTTCATATTCGGATAAAGTAGCCTGAAGAGATTCCTTGCTGGTCCCGACTTCTTCTATCGTTGCTTGCAGCGTTTCTATTTCTTGTTCATATTCTATTTTTTTATTCCCCTGTTCACTAACTTCATCGTCAATTCCCTTGATCTCTTCTAAAGATTTATCCAGGTCCCGGGCAAAGCGCTCTTGGTGTTCCTGCTCGCTGGACACTTTATCCTTACTTGATTCGATCTCTGTTTCCAATTGCGCTATAGCAACGAGAACCTCTTCCTTTTCCTGCGATTGAACAGCCGCCTGGACATGTTTTTCCTTGATATCATTTTGACACCACCCGATATCCTGGTTTACGGTATCAAGACGGTAATTCAATTCCTCTTCTTTTTTCTTAATTGTTTCGAGCGTTTCATTAACCTCCTGAATCTCAGAACTGACAAGGGCAAGCTCCTCTGATAATTTCTCCGCTTCTCTTAAGATATCTCCCTTTTGGGACTCAAGAATGGACTGCTCTTTTTCCACATCATGAATCTGTGTATCGATGAGCTCAAGCGAACTCCTTTGTTCACGTAATTTTTGCTCGAGGTTCTCTTTTTGAAAGACCAGAGTGCTGATTTCGTGATTGATCTCTTCTATCCTGATCGAGATCTGCTGAGGGTCCAGCTCAATGAATTTCGTTTCACAGATGATCTCGTATAGCTGTTCGGCCGCGGGCTGGCCTAAACGATCCTTCAGATATCCGAATTCATCGGCATTAACAAGGCTGACCTCTTTCACTTTTCCCAGAATCCCGGTATGATGGTCCAAAGGAGGCGTCCGCGTAATGATGCGCCCTTCGATAATAGGATCGGAGATATCCTCGTACTGAGCATGAAGTTTTTCAATGAATTCCTTTTGCGACTTTAGCGAGAGGCTTTTTCTCTCTAAATTGCTGATCTGCCCGTCGAGCTGGGACAAGCGCGCCTTGGATTCTTCAACCAGCTGATCACGCTCAGTCTTTTCGGTCTTTAGCGCATCGGCTTTCTCGCGCACATGACTGATCTGCCCGTTAACAGCTTCTAGTTTTTGGTCACTCTCGCTTTTTTCCGATAATATTTTACGGTTTTCAATTTCAAGGCGCCGCTTGCGCGCAATGCCGCCTTGGCCTTCCTTCATCATATCTGTCAATTCATTGCGGACACTCACCTGATTGGACGTCAGGCTTAATATCTTCTCCTCATGCTCCTGGATCTTTTTCTTCGCCTCCTTGATCGACCGCTCAAGACCCTCTAAATGATCACGCTTTTCAGAAAGCCTTTGCTCATTATATTGCAGCGTCTCTTCGACGACAGATAAAGCCTTCCGGAATTCCTCAAGTTTCTCCTGTTGCTGGCGGCAGCGCTCGATCAATTCTTCTTTTTTGACAGTAAGCTTCTGCTCATTCTGGTTAAGGCTTTCAATGCGCTCCTGATTAAAACCGATCTGGCGATCGTTGAGGTCAACTTGTCCTTCAAGTTTGATCTCTTCAGAATGAAGTTCATTGATCTTCTGCTCGAGCTCGCCTAAATAATTGATCTCATTGGTCAGCAAGTCGGAGAGATCCGTAAGCTCCTGTTGTAATTGCGCCTCCTGGCTTTTCATCTCATTGAACTTATCGTGGATCCTATTTTTGTGCTCACTGTAGGATCCAATCTGGTGCTGGGCCAATTTCACTTCCATATTTTTCAAGCGTTCATATTCCACTTTATATTTTCTGGCTTTGTTGGCCTGACGCTCGATGGAGGCAATCTGCCGTTTAACTTCAACGGTAATGTCGTTGACGCGCAGAAGATTGTTTTCCGTATCTTTTAATTTGTTTAACGCCTCGCGCTTTTTGGCTTTATATTTTGTAATACCTGATGCCTCGTCAAAGAGCATGCGCCGGTCTTCCGGGCGGGCGCTCACAACAAGGTCAACTTTTCCCTGCTGGATCAAGGAATAGGCCTCGGCCCCGATACCAGTTCCCATTAATAGTTCCTGGATATCGCGAAGGCGCATAATGTTTTTATTAAGGAGATATTCACTTTCCCCTGAGCGGAATAACCGGCGGGTAATGGTCACTTCATCATACTCGATATTGAGCATCCGGGATTCATTGGCAAAGGTAAGGCTGACTTCCGCAAACCCCAGAGAAGGCTTACTGGAAGTTCCGTTAAAAATGACATCTTCCATCGAGGACCCTCGTAATTCTTTAACACTTTGCTCGCCGAGAACCCAGCGGATCGCGTCAAAAACATTACTCTTCCCGCAGCCATTGGGCCCAACAATAGCTGTTATGCCCGGCTCAAAGTTAAGAATTGTTTTATCGGCAAAAGATTTAAAACCGAAAATCTCTAGCTTCTTAAAATACATGAGGACTCCTCCCGTTGGTATTCCTTACGTAAGAAAATAAGTTGTCAAACTAATCTATTGCACTATCCTTGCTGGTTTTCCAGCCAGGTATCGATTTGCACTTTCTTAAAACGCCACTGGCCAACTGTCTTGATCGCCGGAATCTTCCCGTTCTTCACCCACTCATAAATTGTCCGCTTTTTCACGCGAAGATAATCAGCAACTTCCTCTATTGTCATCAATTCTCTGTCAGACATTTTTGAATAATCCGCTAAGTTGAACATTTTCAATAGTTAATGAAACTATAACCATCTTTTACAATTTATTATATAAAATAACATGTGTCAATAATTTTATCATTTTTTTCATAATTAATCATTATACAGACAATTAATTACGGATAAATCATTTATATTCCAGAATAATCTATCTTATACAATACATATCATTAATACAACATAATTTATCATATTACGCATATAATGACATAAATTGACATATAGGACATTAATATGACATCATGTATGTCCATCTACACATACCAATGGTATTCTAGAAAAGGTCCGGGGGAAAGAAATTTCCAAATTGAAAAATAGACGCGGAGTAAATAATGTTTTACATTGAAATCGAAGATTTTTTGGCAACAATAACGACACCTGAAGCCGTAAGAACAAAGCGTTGCTTATCTAATTCAAGATCATGGCCGATGCTTGATCCTTGGGGAATCATAACTTCTTTATCAATAATAGCATTTTGGATTTTCGCGCCTTCCCCGACGACAACGCCTTCCATAAGAACCGAATTCTTCACCTGAGCCTTGTCGTGAATCTTAACATTTGACGATAATATCGAGTGCTCTACCAATCCTCCCCTGATCACGCATCCTCCCGCAACCATCGAATTGACAAGCGAGCCCGTGCCAAACGGGGTACTGACCATTTTGATCGGAGGATACTGCTCATGATAGGTTCTCATAGGCCACGACCGGTCAAACAGATCAAATTCGGGCTCACTGTCAAGCAGATCCATATTCGCCTGATAATAAGCATCGCGCGTTCCGATGTCCCTCCAGTATTTTGATTTGTCCTTATCATCGACAAAGTTATGAACATAAACTTTTTTCTTGTTCTTTAACATCTGGGGGATCACGTTCTTTCCAAAATCATTTTCTGACACCGAAGACTGGGCGTCTAATTCCAATTCTTTAAGCAGGACTTCCCGGTTAAAAAGATAGATCCCCATAGAGGCATAGATCTCTTCAGGTTTCTTGGGAATCGTTTTGGGCTTCTCCGGTTTTTCCTGAAAACCAAGAACATAATTATTTTTATCGACTTCAATGACGCCCAAATGAGCCGAATCCTCTTTAGGCATGGTGACACAAGCAACGGTCACGTCGGCATTCTTTTCCTTATGAAGACGGATCATCTCCCGATAGTCCATCTTATAAATATGGTCGCCGGACAGAATCAAAATAAGCTCGGGGTCACAATCCTGGATAGCGTAGATATTCTGATAGATCGCATCAGCCGTTCCTTTATACCAGTCGGCGCTGATGCGTTGCTGGGCGGGAATAATATCGATAAACTCGCCGAGCTGGTTGGAACAAACATCCCATCCGGCAAGCAAATGCTTCTGGAGAGAAAACGATTTATACTGGGTCAAAACATAGACCCGCCGAAGGCCGGAGTTGATACAGTTACTCAACGTAAAATCAATAATACGGTAAATCCCGCCGAATGGAACCGCCGGCTTAGTCCGGTCCCTTGTCAGAGGATCCAAGCGCTCGCCCCGTCCACCCGCCAAAATAAAGGTCAATACTTCAACCATGTCTTAAACTTTCTTTATTGATCAATCGGCTATTTGAAGAGTTTATTATATGCCGAGCCTTTAACTTTTTCAACAGGGATTTTAGTGGAGTTTACCCATTTTTGAAGGGCCCCCAAAGTTTTCTAAAATCCCAGCAAAAGCTGCCTGCTATCTTCAAGTCTTTCTTCTTCGTTTTCTTCAATCCATTTCTTGTTGAATAATAATCTATAAATCCCATCCGCGATAGCATCATGTTTGAAAACCGGAACCTCAAAAAACCTTTTTGCTTTTTCCGATATCTTCTTTAATAAAATATTTACCCTGAGTCCTCTACGCAAATAAACACTCAAAAAATAAAATACCGCGCGCATTATCGCGAGGGTATTCCTTAACCCAACATAACTGCGAACTCTGACATCTTCTAAATGATATTCATGCTTTAAAAATCTAAATGATTCTTCACATTTTCAACGCGTTAAATATATATCTAATATCTCCTTCGGCTCTTTTTCTACATTCGTCATTAACATTAATGGTTTTTTCCAAAACCCCTGACCACAACGATGCTTACAGTCACCCCTTCAACCTGTATTCCATGCCTTATCCCTAAACAAATCTCTTTATCTTCTTTGTAGCCTTCTTTATCAATGGTGATTTTGTGTTTCGTTTCTGTTTTGGCTCTGTTAGCAATCTCTCGAATTTCTATCCGGCGGCCCATCTTTGTCTCTACCTTGCGGTCGCCCCGGGGCCTTATCACAAACCTCGATTTTAATCCTCCTAATTCCTCGACGATCTTTTTGCGATCGGCCCCGCGATCCATTGCCCAAATCCCCTTGCCTTTTAACTGCTCATGAATGGCCCGCAAAGCTTTGAAAATTTGCTGGTTCTCACTGCCAAAATCTTTCGCCTTCTGTGAAAATAATTCATTGTACAGCGGCACCAATTGTTCTTTATCCACATCCGCGACAACTACACTGTTAATCCAATACCCCTGTCCAACTTGCCCTTCTGATCCATCCCATACTTTCGCCTTAACTCTCAGTTTAAAAAACATGCTTTGCAACTGGAATCCAGAACAATTAAATCGTTCTTGGATTCAAAATACATGCACTAATGAAATATCAACCATGCTAAATGACAAGCATGCAATTTTATCCGC
>JAGLQN010000084.1 GCA_023136835.1 Candidatus Omnitrophota bacterium
AAAATCTTAGCCATGACAATTATGTTAGAAACGGGAAGCATTCATCGATTTTCCGATGTAGGAAAATACTCTTCATATTGTCGCTGTGTGTCTAGTAAAAAGATATCTAACGAAAAGAAAAAAGGCTCTGGTAACAAAAAAAACAGCAACCGTTACTTAGCATGGGCCTATGTAGAGGCTGCTTATTTTATGCGCGGTAGATACGAAAAGTCTAGATTATGGTATCAGCGCAAGGCCTCTAAAAAAGGAAATGTCGTCGCTACTAAGGCATTGAGTAATAAAATTGCGCGTGCCTGTTATTTTATTTTACGTGATCAACAAGCATTTGACCCTGTGAAACTATTTGGTTAACTATGGATGAAACGAGGAACCATAAAAGGGACTGGTCCAAACCTAATTAATCTGATTGGAAATCGTTTCATTCAACACGTATTTTTAATTTATCTAATCCGCCCATCATGTGAGTCATTAGGGATTGGCTTCGAGCCATAAATTTCTGTGATATACTCTTGGACACATTGATGGTACCGCTGATTTTCTGGGGCATATTTTGCCAGGGGTTTTGGAACTCTTCATTGAGTCCTTCGCCTTGATCCCGATGGGTGTCTGAAACGGATTAGAATCCGTCATTCAAAAATATCTGTAATTGCGGGCGTGTTTTGGATAAATTAAATTGATTTTCTTTTTTAACAAGGATAAAAAACATTTATGCCGTTGATGAATATTACTTACTTGACAAGAAAGCTCTAATGGGTGTCCCTTTTTGGGACTGCCCCTTTCATTGTCCATTTCATTTCATTTTTCGGGAATTATCTAACATCTTCCAAGACTGTTTTGCTTGCGATACCTTGCAAAAAAGCATTTGTTTCTCTCGACAACCCTGATGCGAAGTCGATCCCTTCCGAACTTTCTTTAATCATTGTACTATATAAAACACATGCCGCCAGATAAGTCCCCTGCTTACTGGGATGACTACCATCGCTCCGCCATAATGGAAAAAAAGGTTTTTCTGCTAAAACATTTTTCCAAGCCACACCAACAGGAGCCACTATAGCATCTAATTTAGACGCAACTTCTCTATACCCTTCAGTAAGAGCAGTTTGCATTTGATTAAAATTGCGATACCCAGCATCCTTCAAACCATTCTTTCGCCCCCACGTCATAAGCAATATGACTTTTGCGCCACTTCGCTGAGCCTTTTTCTGTAAAATACGAGCGGCAGGATACATGCGTTGTCGTCTATCTCTCTGATAAATGGGAAGCACACTCTGCTCCTGTAAAACAACATAATCCCAATGCTGTTGAGCAATCTTTGAAAGCGTTGTTTGCGATTGAGCATGCTGTTCCAACGTCCACCCGGGCGTGGCTATTGACTGTGCTTTAATAGTATAATCCCCAGCCTCAGCCAGCTCAGATAAAGTTCCCGGTAAATCATTAAAAAAAATGAAACTATTGCCAATAAATAAAACGTTAAATTCGGTCTTTAAAGAATCTCCTTTAGAAAGAAATTCTTCCACTGCCGCTTCACTTGTACAATGGCCTAATACAAAAATAAAGAGAAAACAGATTAAAAAATGGGGACAGCGCCCTTTTATTCCTTTCGCTGCCTTCCTGCTCAAGTCCATTGCTCCCTTTATTCTGTTTCTTAATATTCTCTTGATGACA
>JAGLQN010000085.1 GCA_023136835.1 Candidatus Omnitrophota bacterium
CTTTTTCAGTCTATGTCATTGGTGGCGTTATGGTTTTTAGTGTTGTGGTAGAAGGGAAATTACACCCTCATAAAAGTCCAGATGCATTCGATTGTATCTCTTCTAATTCTTCGTAAGCGTTCTACCAACCCATCTGGCGCATGTTGAAAACGTTTGTTAATATGACGCAAACCTACCCCCACCAATCAAGGAGTTGTGTCATGAACAAGCAACAGCGTCCCCGTCGTAATGCCGATCAATGGCAGGAAATCATTGCTCAGCAGAAAGCCAGCGGTGAATCCGTATCCTCATACTGCCATAAGCGAAATTTGTGTGAAAAGAGTCTTTACTTCTGGCGTAGGCGGCTTGGGAAAAGAACTAGACCTAAGCTTAAAGATTTTATTGAGATGACCGTTCCCGCCAAAAGTAATAAAAAATCAATACGTATCAAAACACCGGGAGGGTATTGTCTTGAGGCGCGGGAAGGAACGAACAGTATCTTTGTGAAAGATATCCTGGCAGCGCTGGTGTCACAATGATTGAAGGGGTGATCGCAGTGCGAAGGATTTATCTTTATCGTGGGATCCGCGATATGCGCCGAAGCTTTGACCGATTAGCGAGGATGGTCGATGAGCAGTTACAGCAAGATCCGTTAAATGGAGATGTGTTTGTGTTCATTAATCGGGATTCAAGTCGGGTTAAAGCGCTGTACTGGGACAAGGATAGATATGTTCTTTGGTATAAACGATTGGAGCAAGGACAATTTATGATTCCTGGCGGTGAAGGCGTTGAAAGAGATCGAACAGCGTGGATGCATATGCTTGAAGGCATTGAAGTGAAGATTATCAAACGGCAGTGGTGATATGGCATTACCGACGGAAAAAAGATAAAATAATGCTTTACTCGACGAGAATACATGGTATAACCAGTTATATTAGCAAAAGAAACGTCCCTTCTTGGAGAAAATCAACACCTCAAAGAACAAATCAACGAATTGACTGATGTTACGGAGACCTTGACGCTTATCGCTAAGCTGTATCGAATTGAAAAAAAGATTAAACGCGATAATTTGGATATCCGTCTGAAGGTTAGAAAAAAAGAATCACGTCCGCAGTTGGCTAAAATCTTGTTGTGGTTGAGGAAACATAAACACAGCCATCTACCGAAATCACCGATGAATCAGGCAATTCAATATACATTGAACATACGCAAGAGATTAACCCGTTATACCAAATACGGCCGGCTGCCAATCGACAATAATCTGGCGGAAAATGCCATCCGTCCAATCGCTCTGGGCCGCGAGAACTGGATGTTTGTGGGCAGTGAAAATGGCGGGCATACGGCCGCGATCCTGATGACATTTTGTGCGACCTGTCGCAAACTCAAAATCAATACGTGGGAGTATCTTAAAGACGTCCTGCAACGAATCAACACCCATCCCATGTCAAAAATCGACGACCTCCTTCCCGGCCGCTGGCAAAAGCTGCGTCAGCAACACCTCAATTATAACAAATAATAATCTCCCGAACAGATGAGTTGGTCTTACGCTTACCGTTTTCCTACTATAAGTTCCAAATATTTTTCTTTTTCTCTTGAAGTTATTCCTATTTGTTCATAAGATAACTTTATGAGAAAAACAGTTATTGGCTTCCTCATTCTCACTGGCCTATTCTTCCGCGTTTCCGTGATATTCGCCGAAAACGGGAATATTCCTGGCTGGCTTAAGCGGACCCATTATGGCGTTGACGCCGGGACCGACCAGAAACCCCGCGTGTATTTTGAAACCGTCCAGCCCCTTTACCAGGATGATGATAAACAAAACACGGTCTTCATCCAGCCGCGTTTTTCTTATTTAAACGATGATTTCGGATCGAACCTCGGTGTCGGCTACCGCCGCCTGATGGCGGATAATACTGTTCTTCTGGGAACAAACGTTTTTTTCGATTATGAAAATGAGCACCGCCATTACCGGGCCGGTGTCGGGTTGGAGGGCTACTTCAACCGCCTTGAATCCAGGTTGAACACGTATTTCGGGTTATCGCCGACAAGGGTTTCTAAAATTGTTGGGGCTTCGACCTATTATGAGCGTGCTGTCGATGGCCTTGATTGGGAGATCGGCGGACCCACTCCTTACATGAACTGGATCAAGGTTTATGGAGGCGGGTACTGGTATGATTATAAGAAATTCGACAATAAGACCGGATGGCGCGCGCGCACGGAGTTCTCGCCTCTTTCGTTCCTGACGGTCAACTTTCTCGTGTATGATGATAACAAAGGGGAGGTCGCCTACCGCGCTGATGCCCGTGTGAGTTTGGCCTTTGGGGGAGACTCTAAGGAAGGTGGAGAGGAAAGTGTCGTGAAGGCCGGCATTGACGATAAAGCATTTGAGGAAAAGGTCGACCACAGCGATCGCGCGCTGGATCGGGTTGAGCGTGAACATAAGATCGAAGTGGAAAAATGGGTCGAAACGGCATCAGCCATGATCGAGATCCGCAGGGGAGATTAAGTTGAAACGGTCACTTCTTATTATCCTTTTCCTTTCGGTTTTTATAATATTATCGGGATGGTGCGGCCTCGTCGATGCTCAAACATATGGATCTGCAACATCGTATAAGATCACGATCCAATCGATCCAGATCAAAAGGTCGGCCAATGATGTGTGGGTGACGATTGCGTCTCCCAATACTACGGTCAATATTCGCGATGCCAGTCCGAATGCCGTCGCGCGAACATTATTAAGCGATGCGCGGATCCCTGTCGGCACATACGATAATTTTAAGTTGGTCATGTCCGAGACGATGGTCATCCAGGGCAGCGCTACGCCGGGGGCGACGTTCTATACCAATAGCGGGGCCTCGGTTATTTTAACGGGATTGGATAACACTGCGGATAAAATCTCGACCTGGGGAGGCCTGCCTAACGTACGGATAGACGAGCAGGCCGGTACGAACAGTGTCGCGGCGGCGGCCGGCGCATCGGGAGAAGTCGCATATCTTCTAAATCTGGACAGTAATGAGGTCCCGGCAGACTCGATTATTGAGGTGTATAAGCTGGCCGACCTTGCTACGCCTATCACGGTTACGGCAGATTCCCTGATCACTTTCGCGTTCACCTTTGATACCTCAACAGCGGCTGTTTATCTTCCGGCGGGGGCGCTTGGCGGAGGCACAGATATCGGCGCCGACGGGGCCATGGTCTATTTGCCTCCTTCTATGGGGACATCTTTTTCCATCACGGTTGACGGTGTAACGACCACCATTGCCGCCGCCCAAATGGAGTTTGAGTTCTAGCCGGTAGGCCCTTAAGTGTGCACTTTTAAAACAAAAATGACAAAATTTTCTTGACAAATTTTCTTGACAATTTTCTTGACAAT
>JAGLQN010000086.1 GCA_023136835.1 Candidatus Omnitrophota bacterium
CGGAGATCATTGTTAGGTTTTCAGCAAGTGTTGTTTTAATGACATCCGTTACATGCAGATCCCATGTTTTTCCGAATATGGTGATAACCTCTGTTTGGGATTTAACGAGCTCACGCAGATTAACATCATCGGAAGCTTTGGTTTTAGCTCGTCGTGTTGAACCGAAGGCAACAATCTTGGAGTGCTTCAACTTTTTCTTCCGGACGTTTTTAAAGTATGCTTTATCTTTTGGGTTGGATCCCGGCCAGCCGCCTTCGATATAATGGATCCCGATCTCGTCAAGCTTTTCCGTGATTTTGATTTTATCGTTGAGCGTAAAGGCGATGCCTTCGGTTTGAGAACCGTCCCGCAGCGTTGTATCGTATATGGTTATACGCGACATATTATTTCCTTTTTTCTAATTGAAACGCCTTATGTAATGCCTTAACGGCTTTTATTGCCTGGACACTATTTATAATACAGGAAATGCTGATCTCTGATGTGGCGATCATTTCAATGTTGATCTTGTTCTTCGCGAGTGTCTGGAACATCTTGGCGGCAATGCCGTGATGTGACCGCATTCCAGAACCGATGATAGAGATCCGGGCAATATTTTTATCTTGGTGTACTTCGCCGGCTTTGATCTTTTTGGCGATTTTCTTGGCGGCGGCGAACGCTTTTGACAAGCCCTTTTTAGGGACTGTAAAAGAAATATCCGTGTGGCGCGTATGACTGACATTTTGGACGATAATGTCAACATTAGCCCCTGTCTTGGATATTTCGGTAAATATCTTAGCGGCAATTCCGGGTTGGTCCGGCACCGCGCAGATAGTGATTTTTGCCTCAGATTTGCTGCTGGTGACCCCTTGAACGACAATTTCTTCCAGTTTACTGGTTTTTTTCACTATCATAGTTCCTTCCTCCTTAGAAAAACTCGAGCGCACATGGATCGGTATATTAAATCGTTTGGCCACCTCGATGGAACGGACCTGCATGACCTGAGCGCCCAGAGAGGCCATTTCAAGCATTTCATCAAAGGTGATGGTTTTAATTTTTTGGGCTTGTTTAACAATACGCGGATCTGTTGTATAAATACCGTTGACATTCGTATAGATCTCGCAAACTTTGGCTTTTAATGTTTGTGCCAGGGCCACGGCGCTTAAGTCGGACCCTCCACGGCCGAGCGTGGTAATATCGTCGTCTTTATTGATACCTTGAAATCCGGCGACAATAACAATTTTATTTTCGGACAAGGCTTTCCGTATCCTTCTCGCGCTGATTGATTCGATACGGGCCTTGGTATGGGATTTATCCGTTCTGATCCCTACCTGTGTTCCGGTAAACGAGATCGCGTCATGCCCTTGGGCTTTGATCGCCATCGCGAGCAGAGCGCAGGATATTTGCTCTCCCGTTGACATGAGCATATCCATTTCCCTTTCCGGAGGATTCTTGGTAATGCTAAAAGCCAGATCCTCAAGTTCATCGGTGGTGTCTCCAAGGGCGGAAACAATGACAACGATCCCGTTATTTTTCTTTTTGGAACTGAGAATCCTCTTGGCTACGGTCTTGATCCGGTCGATATTAGCGACGGAAGAACCGCCGTATTTTTGAACGATAATGTGTTTATTCATTTTCTTGATTTACCTTATAAGTATTTTGTCATAAAGTGATCCAAAAGGGCCTCTCCGCTTTCAAATTTCAGGCCGTTTTGTTTTCCTGTTGTTTCGCTATATTCATCGGAGCCGTCATGCGCAATACCTTTTCCATACATCACGAAAGGAACCGGATCGGATGTATGTGTCCGCAGTTTGACCGGAGTTGGATGATCCGGCAGAACAAGAATACGGACATTATCATGCTCGCTATAATGATTTAAAATGGTTCCGACGATGTCCTTGTCGATTCTTTCAATAGCGGAAACCTTTGCCTTGATATCTCCGTTATGACCGGCCTCATCAGGTGCCTCAATATGGATATAAACGAAGTCTCGATGCTTTAATGATTCTAAGGCATATTCCGCTTTTCCTAAATAATTTGTATCATAATAGCCTGTTATTCCGGGAACATTGACGATCTCCAGTCCGGCGAGACGGCCGATCCCGTTGACGAGGTCGACGGCAGAGATGATGGATCCCTTCACGCCGAATTTTTCTCTGAACGACGGCAGATTAGGCCGTATTCCCTGCCCCCATAGCCAGATCATATTCGCCGGACTTTCGCCAAGATCAACGCGTACTGTGTTGACCGAATGCTTTTCGAATATATCTTTGGACCTCTCCATAAGTTTCAGCAGCATTTCAGACTCCGGCCCCTTGGGAAGATGTTCTTTGATATCCTGATTTAAAATATCATGCGGAGGTGTTGCCTGTATGGCGCAATATATTTTAGGATTACGCACCTTTAGGACGAGCAAGTGACGGTAACTTTTTCCGGGATAAAATTTGACCCCGTCGAGGTTGATCTCTTCGTTTAAGGCATCGATCAAAAGGGAGGCCTCTTTTGTCTTGATATGGCCGGCGCTGTAATCCAGCATTTTATTATCGTTGACCGTCACGAGATTGCATCGAAAAGCGAT
>JAGLQN010000087.1 GCA_023136835.1 Candidatus Omnitrophota bacterium
GGAATGATAATGATATATTTCATACGTGTTCCCCTACGATCCTTACCAGTGTTTTTGAAAGTTCCCCGCGGGATTGTTTATGTGCCAAAAACTTGCTATGCTTATCTAAGATGTATCCCGAATATCTTTGCTCCTGCAAACTATTAGCGACCACTAGATCACTTTTTCCCTTTTGGAAAAGGCTCCGTGACATGTTTATCGCGGAAGCTTTAGTTGTTTTTGCCTCGAGCTTGAAAGTGACCAGGAAAAGACCGGGATTACATTTCTTAATCAAATGGACGATCTTTTCCGTAGGAACGAGATCGAGCCTCAAATTTCGAAGCTGTGAGCTCAATTTTGTTTTCTTCGGCTTTTTTACTTTATAATCAGAAACAGCCGCTGTGTGAATGCAGACATCGTATTTCTTTTTTAGCTCTCCTTTGATCAGCGCTGCCAATTCATCAAAAAATAAAAACTTTAAGATCTTAATGGATTTTGATTTCATCGGCTGAGCGACCGGTCCTTCGAGCAATGTTACTTTTGCGCCAGCTTGCGCGAAATCCCCGGCGATCACCTGTCCCAAAGTCCCGCTTGAGAGATTGCTGATGACACGCATTGTGTCGATCGGCACCCATGTCGGCCCGCAAGTGATTAAGACCTTTTTATTTTTAAGAGAGCGTTTCATTATTCAGACTCTAGACTATGGACTCTAGACTACAGACGGCATGATCGAATGAACAATTTTTGTCTTACACCCTTAGTCTATAGTCTAAGGTCTGAAGTCTAAAGTCTGTTAAAGTCCGATTTCTTTAAGGACAGATTTTATATCCGCATCAAGAATGACAGGCTTGGTCACGTTTTTAATCGCGATATTCGGATCTTTTAACCCGTGGCCGGTAACAGTACAAACAATACGCGCGTTCTTGTGATTGGCGAAATAGTCCTTTTGACTCAGTTTCAGGATCCCTGCCACTGAAGCGGCTGAGGCTGGTTCTACAAAGACACCGGTTTTTGACGCTAGACGCTTATAGGCTTCAAGAATTTCATCATCGGTGACCGAATCAATCAGCCCGCCGGATTCGTCGCGGGCGGCTTCAGCCATTTTCCAGCTTGCCGGGTTGCCGATACGGATCGCTGTGGCAATGGTTTCGGGACTTTCGACCACGTGCCCCAGGACGATCGGCGCGGCACCGGCTGCCTGAAAACCCAACATTTTCGGTAACTGGGTCGATCTGCCGATATCCTTGTATTCTTTATAGCCTTTCCAGTAGGCGGTAATGTTTCCGGCATTCCCGACGGGAATAGCATGAAATTCCGGGGCATCCTCTAGATAATCGCAAACTTCAAATGAACCTGTCTTCTGTCCTTCTATACGATACGGATTGATGGAATTGACCAATTCAACAGGATAATGATCGGTGATGTCTTTGACAAGCGTTAAGGCTTCGTCGAAGTTGCCTTTAATGGCAATGACCTGGGCCTGATGGATCATGGCCTGGGCTAATTTTCCAAGAGCGATATTGCCTTCAGGGATCAAAACGACGCATTTTAACTGACCGCTCTGTGCCGAGTACGCCGCAGCGGACGCTGAGGTATTTCCCGTCGAGGCGCACATAACCATTTTGCTCCCCCCTTCTAAGGCTTTGGAGATCGCCATGGTCATGCCGCGGTCTTTAAATGAACCTGTTGGATTCAGGCCTTCGTATTTTAAGTAGACCTTTGGGCCGACAGCATTTGTAAGGTCTTGCGAAAGCACCAGCGGAGTATTGCCTTCAAGCAATGTCACAACGGGGGTCTTCTCTGTTACGGGAAGAAACTCGCGATAATAATGGATCAAGCCTTTCCAGTTTACCATAGCTTCTCCATTCTGATGGCAACCGGTTTGCTTTTGACCACGGGTAATTTGTAGATTTTATTCAACGCAAGACGAAGCATTTTCTCCGAAGTGTAATCGGTCAGCATAATAATGGGGACCGTTGAAGTCGGGTTGTGGGCCTTTTGCGTTACCGAATTAATACCGATACTATGTTTGCCTAGAATGCCTGTGATGACAGAGAGAACACCGGGTTTATCTGTAACCATAAAACGAATGTAGAATTTTGTTTTGATCTGGTCGATTTTTCGGATCCTTAAACCAGGAGCCTCGTTGTAACGGTTGCATGGCAGCGCGGCACTGTCTCTTCTGGAGGCAAAGTTGATCAGGTCGCTGACAACACCAGAAGCGGCGGCCATTTGGCCGGCGCCTTCACCTGAAAGCAACACGCTGCCGAGAGGATCGGTATTCATATAAACGGCGTTATAGATACTGTTGATCGAAGCCAGCGGATGATCTTTTGAAATTAATGTGGGATGCACGCGCACCTCGATTTTTTGATCCTCTTTTTTGGCAATCGCCAAAAGTTTAATGGTCAAACCTAAGCTGGTTGCATGCTCGATATCATCATGGGAGATATGCGTGATCCCTTCCCGGTAGATATCTTTAACGTTGATAAATTTGCCGAAAGCCAAATACACGAGAATGGCCAGCTTATGGACAGAGTCCATGCCGTTAATATCGAGCGTCGGATTGCTTTCAGCGAATCCTTTTTTCTGCGCTTCAGCAAGGGCTTGGGTAAAGGAATAGTCCTTTTGTGTCATTTCACTTAAGATAAAATTGCATGTTCCGTTGATGAT
>JAGLQN010000088.1 GCA_023136835.1 Candidatus Omnitrophota bacterium
CAAATAAGATTTAGCTGATCGTCTTCATATAATAAGACCGTCGCGTACACGCGTGGCGGTCTTTTTTTTAGGTGTCCAGGTTAGGGGGGCATTGTCATATTGAATAAAATCGCGCGTTGTGGTATATTTACTATCCGCGTCGCTTAAATATTAATATTAAAGAATAAGTAGAATGATCAAACCCATTTCAAAAAGAAGGATCGTGTTAATGCTCGCCGATATGGCGGCTATTAATGTGTCCTTTATCCTGGCGCTTTTCTTAAGATTCGATACCCCTGTTCCCGCCCAGTGGATGGAGATGTATATTTTTTCCTTTTGGGGGTATAGCCTGCTCAGTTTGGTGATCTTTTGCTATTGCGAATTTTACGAGCATGACTGGCGCTACATGACAAACAGGAATATTATCCGGTTCGGCGGCGGCGTCTTATTGGGCGCGTCAGGTTATATCGTAGCCTTGTATTTTATTCGCCAGTGGACATTTCCCCGGACCGTGATCCTGATGCAGATCATTCTGGCGACGGCCTTTGTCAGCGGGATCAGGCTATCTATTCATATAATCTATTTCTGGAGGAAAAAGAGTTTTGCCAAAGAGACGCAAAGAATCCTTATTATAGGGGCCGGGGATGCCGGGGAAAGCCTCGTCAGGGATATGCTCAGGAAAGAGGAGTTCCCTTATAACCCTGTCGGTTTTCTTGATGATGATCCGAAGAAAATGGGGATGCTGATCCACAGGGTGCCTGTGCTGGGGAAGATTTCCAATGTTGAGACAGTGGTCAGGCAAAAAAGAGTCGAAGTGATCATTATTGCCATCCCATCGGTAAAGAGTGATCAGATGAGAAAGATCGTGACCCAATGTGAAATGACCGGGGCCCAGGTGAAGAAGGTGCCTTCCCTTTTTGATATTTTAGACGGCAGGGTGAGTATTGACGCGATCAAAAATGTGGAACCGGAGGATATCCTGGGCCGTGACCTGAATTTAGGGGACAGGGAAGGGATCGCCCAATATTTGGCCGGTAAGGTTGTTTTGGTGACCGGGGCCGGCGGCTCGATCGGTTCGGAATTATGCCGGCAGATTGTCGAATACAACCCCAGGCAGATCATTTTATTGGATAGTTCGGAGCACAGTGTTTATACCATAGACGCGGAGCTTCGCGGGAATAATAAACGGAAACGGCATGTCCCGGTTTTAGCCAATGTTCAGTCCCAGAGAACCATGGACGGGATATTTGGACATTTTAAACCGGATATTGTCTTTCATGCCGCGGCCTATAAGCATGTCCCTCTCATGGAGAAGAATATCGCCGCGGCGGTCAAGAATAATGCCTGGGGAACCCTGAATATCGCGGCATTAGCCGCGAAGCATAACGTAGGGCGGTTTGTGATGATCTCAACGGATAAGGCGGTCAATCCGACGAATGTGATGGGGGCCAGCAAACGGGTTGCCGAGATGGTTGTCCAATCGATGACGGGCAAATGTGAAACAATATTCAGCGCGGTCCGTTTTGGAAATGTCTTGGACAGCAGCGGGAGCGTCCTGCCGTTGTTTAAGAAACAGATCGCCGATGGCGGGCCGGTCACGGTGACACATCCGGAGGTGGTCCGGTATTTTATGACGATCCCTGAGGCGGTCCAACTGGTTCTCACGGCGGCCACGATGGCCAAAGGGGGCGAGATATACATCCTTGAGATGGGAGAGCCTGTTAAGGTCCTGGATATGGCCAGGTCATTGATAAAATTATCCGGACTGGAGCCTGAAAAGGATATCAAGATCGAGTTTATCGGCCTGAGGCCGGGAGAGAAACTCTATGAGGAACTTCTGACGAATGAAGAAGGGCTGCGGAAGACAACCAATGAAAAAATATATATCGGGAAACCGGGAAGATTTGACCAAGAAGAACTGTTCGATGACGTCGAGGAATTATGGCAATTAGCCGACGCGCGGGAGATCGGGGAGATCTTGGCCAAATTAAGGGAACTTGTTCCCGGTTTTCAACCAAACCGCTCGATCAACGTCGGTACTGTCGATGACCCCGCGATTAAAATTTTGGAAGTACGGGACTTAATGGAAAGAGGAATTAATGCCCGCGCCTCCAAGCCGCCTTTCCCCAAAGTGCCTGCCTCCGAATTGTCCCTTTAATAAATAATTGGTGACAGCCACCAATTAACAGAATGTCAATCACCGGTTAATCGGTGGCTGTCACCAATTATTCAGGTTGAGATATGCTCACGGTAAAAGAAAGAATCGCGAAAAATATTCTTAAATTCACGGTCAAGCTGTTATCCCCGAGACAGGTCAGGGTATGGCAGCATAGGTTTTGGAAGTCAAAACAGCTTTTAAAGGAGGTTCAGCGTATGAACAATGCTTTGATCGTATACTATTCCAATACCGGCAATACTGAGAAGGTCGCTTTCGCGATCCAAAGGGGCCTGGAAAAGGAAGGCATGGAAGTTACCGTCAAAAAAGTTAATGAGGCGATCAAAGAAGAGTTCTATAACTATGACCTTGTGTGTTTTGGATCGTCCGTTCTCCATGCCTTACCGCCGCCGCCTGTTTTCAAATTTATCAGAAAAAATGATAGAAGATATAGAATCGCTGATGAAGTGCAGGTATCTTCTCCTAAAATGGTCAATAAAAACGCCCTTGTTTTCGTCACTTATTCGGGGCCTCACTGCGGGGTCAACGAAGCTCTGCCTGTGGGAAAATACATCCGGCAGTTCTTCGAGCATCTTGGTTTTGATGTTAAAGACGAATGGTATGAGGTGGGGGAATTCTACAATTGGGAACTGGGAAACATAAAGGGGCGAATGGGGGATATCAGGGGGCGTCCCAATGAGGAGGATCTAGCCCTTGTGGAATTAAAAACATCGCAATTGGCCAGGTCGTTGAAGTGAGATAGATGGGATAAATGTTCCCTTAATTTCTATTTGCTTTCTAATGAAAAAACTTAATACTTTTCAGAAAATTTTAAAAAAATTCCGTTATGGTTTGGTGATGATGGTTATCCGAAGCCGTTTAACGCGTTTCAATATCGATATCAGCCCATACCACTGGAGCCTGGAAGCAGACCCGGAGCGTCAGCCTCCGGAAATCCCGGGCCATTTCGATGATTATTCGTTTGAATTTTTCGGGGCCAAGGAAATGGAAATGATCGGACCGCGCGTCTCCAATCAGAATACGCCCGTCGCGGAAATGCTCGAAAGGCTCGATCAGGGGCTCGTTTGTTTCGGCGCGAAATACAAAGGAGAGATCGCGGCCTTTACTTGGGCCCGGCTTTACGATGTTGATAATAGATTCCTTTCGGTCAAACTGAAACCCAACGAGGCCTATCTATTTGACACGCACACGATGAAGGCGTTCCGCGGTAAAAACCTGGCCGCTTATCTGCGCGCGCGGACTTTTAGGGCTTTTGGGGAGAAAATGGGGAAAGACACGTTCTATAGCCTCCATATATCCTTCAATAAGTCTTCTACCCGATTCAAGCAGAAACTCAACGTGAAAACATTAAGGACCGGTTTATATATTGGCTTGTTTAATAAATATCATTGGAATATCACGCTGAGAGACAACGAAAAGAAATAAGGAGGCTGCCGAATGGATAAAAAGTTTATTCTCAATTTCACGCCTACGGGCGTGATCCCGACGAAAGAGATGACGCCGAAAGTGCCTGTTCAAACCTCTGAGATCATTGAACAAATTCTTGAGGCCGCGGATTTAGGCGCGAACATGGTTCATATTCACGCGCGTGATCCCAAAGATGGATTGGCTACCTTTGATAAGAATATTTACGCCGAGATCATTAAAGGGATCAGGGCGGAAAACAAAGATCTGGTGACGTGCGTCTCGACGAGCGGGCGGAATTTCCCGGAATTTGAAAAACGCTCCGACTGTCTCGACCTTACCGGCGGGCTCAAACCGGATTTCGGCAGCCTTACGTTAAGCTCTCTGAATTTTAACAAACAGGCGAGCGTCAACACGCCGGATATGATCCGGGCCCTGGCCAGGAAGATGCTGGATAACGGCATCAAACCCGAGCTTGAAGCCTTTGATCTGGGGATGATCAATTATGCCCATTATCTGATTAGGAAAGGATTGATCAAGCCGCCTTACTATTTTAATTTGATTTTGGGCAATATCGCCTGTGCCCAAGCGAATCTATTAAGCCTGGGGTTAATGGTCAAGGAATTGCCCCCCGATTCTATTTGGTCGGTTGGCGGAATAGGGGACTCTCAATTAAAGATGAATATGATGAGCCTTATCGCCGGCGGAGGCGTGCGTGTTGGATTGGAAGATAATATCTATTTTGACGCGCGACGCAAGCAATTGGCGTCGAACAGTGATCTCATTAAGCGGATCGTCAATATTGCCGGGGTTATAGGGCGCGCGCCTTATTCGTCGAAAGAGGTTAGAAAAGTTTTAGGGGTTGGATAATTGGTGACAGCCACCAATGAACTTATATCCACATCCACCATGGAAGTTTTTTGGCGAGCGATACGGCGCTGCCGATCAGTTTAAACACGCCTCCAAGTAAGGCTCCGGGCGCCCGCGCGAGCGTGGCGCATCCGCTCAGCGAGAAAACCGCGCAGATTAAGAGTATTAAAACCACACACCTTTTTGATAAGCGCATAAGATTTCCTTTTAAATATATTAACCTAGAATGAGATGTTTTACTAGGAAGGATTCGTTTATAAAATTTGAATTATGAATTATGGATTATCATTTATGTCTAAATTAAAGAGGTACTATCGGTGACAAATTATTTTGAGATATGAAATCGCGGGCCAACTTGGCATTCCCGCGGAAGCGTACCAGCTTTCCTAATAAATCTTTAGATGAAGCTAGTTACGTAACTGGTTTCATCTGAATTCAGGATAATTGGTGACAGCCACCAATTACGACAAGCACTTAAGTTATGGAGAGATAGCGAACATAACTTAGAAGCGCGCTGTCGCACCCGGAGTTTCCGAAGGAAACGAAGGGTGTTAATCGGTGGCTGTCACCAATTATCCGCTGTCACCAATCATTTCTTCATCACTTTTTCCCTCTTGACCCGCTCACCTTTACCCGATAAAATACAAATCATGCGCAGATACTTTCTTTTAACGGCCCTTTTGGTTTTATTCGCGCTTGTCGCGATGCCGGCGACGCGGTCGAAAGTAATATCTTTGATCCCCGAGAAAAATAATCCTCAAGTCGATGAGCCTTCTTTAGAAACACGCTCAAACGTTCCCGGCGTCCGGCTGCATCATTGTTCGGATGACGAACTCGGCATTACGTTTTTACGCGATTTCGGGTGGGCCAAGAAAAAGGCCGACGGTATTATCCTTTTTACCATCGATTCGGACCCCGACGTGAAAATGAAGATCGTCAAAATCGATATGGATATTCTCTATATTCAGCAGTTAAGCAGGGCCAGGCTCTGGGCTTTAGGGCGCTACGCCGAAGGATTTATGGTCGACGAGGTTAAGGTGGCCGGCTTGAAAGCCATTAAGGTCAAAGCGTTTGCCCGCGATGATCCCGCCACGCGCTTGAGCGATTATTACTTTGTCCATAACGAGACGCTTTATGGATTGATGTTCTCCGTAGCCCCCCAAGACCATTGGGGTGATTATCAATTTTTGTTCCAGGATATCGTGAGCAATTTTCGGTTTGAATAATAAAAAATAAAAAAAAGGTGACAGTCACCAATTACCCAATTACACACACAATTACAATTACCGATTACTCATTAACTATTTTCTCCCCTACCGCGCGGCCGAGATACTCAGCAATTTGTTTTCCCTGAATAACCCTGTCATCTTCACTTCTTATTTTTGTGATCAGCAAGCTAAGCTCATCGCGGGCCCCGATGACAATTCCTTCATCAATAACAGCAACGAGTTCACCGGCTTGTTTGCTTGAATGGGCCGACGGTTTCGCTTTTAAAATATTGATCCGCCTGCCGTCATTCAGAATACATGACGGAATATATGTTGGTGAGTGAAATGGATAATAGTCAACCGCCCGGATAAAATTATAGATTCGCGTGGAAGACCATTGCCAGGATATATCTCCGCTCGCGGAATCCTTGACGGAATAGACTTTCCGTTTAGATAAATCTTGCTCTATTTTAGGCGGCATACGTCCCGCGGAAATATCGTTAAGAACTTTTAAAGCGATCTCCGCGCCGACATCCATGCATTTCATAAAAAGAGACAATCCTGTATCTTTTGGGGTAATGGGAAACTCTTGAGCGTAAGCAATGGGCCCGGCGTCAACTTTTTCTTCCATCCAGTTAATCGTTGACGCGAATAATTTTTCATCGTTACGGATGGCCCATTGATGCGCGTGAAGCCCCGCGTATTCCGGCAGTTTTCCCGGATGAAGATTGAGGCATCCGGCGCGCGGTATGGACAAGATCTCTTTGGGAAAGATAAATTGTGAGTTGACGTTAAATATCCAGCCAGGGTTTATCCGCTTCAATTGATCTTTACCCTGTTGGGTTTTGAGAATATCAATATCATTAGCTTTGATATTTAGATTATGAGCCAATTCTTTGATCTTAAGATCACCCGGGATTGTATAAAGGGCAAGGCATTTTAATCCGCTCATCCGCTTGAGCGTGTATAAAACTCTCTGCATCGGAGTGAAAGAACCTATAAAGACAATGTTAGGCATAGTTTTAGGAGTTAATAAGGTCTATCCCGATTAAAATCAGTTCGTTAAAAACAGTATATATGATAAATGATGGTTTCGCGAAAAACGGCTATGTTCTCGCTTTATATCTTCCGCAAATGCGATGGGAGGATCTTCAAGGCCTGACGATATTTGCTGATTGTTCTTCGCGCGATCGTCGTGCCATTTTTGTTGAAGTGGTTCTGGATATCCTGATCCGAGAGAGGTGAGGATTTATCTTCGGAATCGGTCAATTCTTTAACTTCTTCCTTAATACTTCTTGAAGCGACATATCCTTTGCTGTTTCCGGGAACGCCTTGCGAGAAAAAGAATTTCAACGGGAACGTGCCCTGGGGCGTATCTATATATTTATTGCTGATCGCGCGGCTGACGGTAGATTCATTGCGGTCAATGGCGTGGGCGATATCTTTTAGGGTCATCGGGACCAGGGATCGGTGCCCGTTCTCAAAAAAGTCTCTTTGCTTTTCTAATATATATTTGGAAATTCCCGTAATCGTGCTCCCGCGCTGTTCGATGCTTTTGATATAAAAAAGCGCGTTCTTCAGCTTCTCACGGATAAATTTTTTTTCTTTTTCCCCTAAATTGTTTTTCCGGAGCATTTTCCGGTATTGCCCGTTGACGCGCAGGGGCGGAATGCCATCGCGGTTGACCTCGACATGGTATTGGTCATTGCCATCTTTTTTGACAAAAATATCGGGCCTGATGTAGAGGCTCGTTTTAATCGGGCGGTAATTTCTTGCCGGTTTCGGCTCGAAAAGCGCGATCAAACGGGCCGTCTTCTTAACGGCTTCGGCGGAAACACCACATTTCTTCGCGATCTTGAGAAATTTCTTGCGTCCGAGCTCGGGAAGATAGTTTTCAACGATTTTCCGCGCGAGCCCGCTGTTGCCGTTGCATCTAAGTTTAACCTGGGAGAGGAGGCATTCTTTGAGGTCGCGTGACGCGATACCGACCGGATCAAAATTCCGGACAACAGTTAAAATATATTCCACGCGAAGCAGATTGTCAATTCCAAGCGTGTCGGCAATTTCCTCGCAGGTCACGTTCAGATAGCCGTCTTCATTGAGGCTGCCGATGATCATTTCTCCGATCCTAATATCCAGGGGATCGTAAAGCTCTATTCTCAGCTGTTGGAGAAGCTCATCTTCGAGGCAGGTTTCCATTCGAATGGGACGATCTTCAACCATTTCGTCATCAGAGGAGTGGTTAGAAAACGGCAAATTCCAGGATTGCCTGGAAAAGTCGAGCATTTTTAACATTTCATCGGTCGATTGCGCCTCGGCTAATTTCAGTTTTTCCTCATCGATCTCAAGAAGCGGATTGTTCTGAAGTTCCTGGTCTATAGAGAGATTCAGCTCTGTTAAAGGAAGCAGGAGCATCTCGATCGACTGCCGCATGGCCGGCGCTAGGAATTGTTTTTGGGTTTGTTGGACTGATGTGCTGATATTCATCCTCATTCTCCTCTAAGATCTCAATTCATCCTGATTCAGATGAAATGAGGATAGTACTTGTTTCCTCTAAAATTATTAAAATGAGAACAAGCGCGTATGTGCAAGAAGTATACCACATTTTTGAAATTTGGCAAATTATTTTTATTTACCCCAAGTTTTTTCAATGTCTCGTTAAATTGGTATTTCCTCGACGGAAAATGAGTGTTTTTGTTCAGTATTGCTTCCAAAGTAATATGACTTAATATGATTAAAAAAGACAACATATGATAAATCATTGCAATCATATAAGTTCCGTGATTGTCCAGGTATGTCTAGGACAAGGATGTTCATATCTTTAAACATATGTACAGGATATACTCATCCTGACAAAGACGTGCTATTTCCCGAAAGTCATATAAAGCATTGCATTATAATAACTTATGGTTAAGATGAAATATTCTTTCAGCCATTCTTCGGCCTGGCACAGTTATTGCTCTATTGTAGCTAATAGCGTTGAGAATTGAGAATGGAGAATTGAAAATAGAGAAAAAAAGATAGAGGATAGAGAATAGAAAAGCGAGAAGAAAAATCAAGAATTAGTGAAGGGCAAAAAACCAGGAATAACACGGGAAATACCTTTTTAATATTCTATCTTCCATTTTCAATCTTCAATCTTCTACTTTCAATATTTCGGGGGACTATATATTTTAATTTTTTAGGCGGTTAATTAACAAACGCGAGGAGGGTGAACAGTGAAAGCACGTTTTACAATAACAGAGGTCGCTGAAAGATTAGGCGTGAGTTCTAAGACCTTAGCCCGGTGGGAGAAGGTCGGCAAGATCCGAAAGCCAAAACGTGATTGGAGAGGCTGGCGGGTTTATGATGAGACGGATGTCCATCAAATCAAGGAATTTCATGAGGCTGTTTTTGACGCTTAAAGTCCGCGGTATAAATCTAACCAAAAGGAGAAAGGCTATGAATAAAGTGCCTAGATATATTGTTATCATCGTGGGGTTTATCGCTTGGCTGGCTATTTTGACGGCGAATACCGCCCATGCCCAGAGTTTAAGCGGTTTTGTCCCGCCAGGGTCTGAATCGGCGGTTTCAATTAGGGAAGCAAAGAAAGAAGAGTCATTTCCCGAAGTGAAGCTAATCTATTCCGAGCCTATAGTGGAGGAGTATTCCACAAAAAGCACGAACGGGGTTCCTGATTTTATTACGGAATTCAGCCACTATACATTAGGGAAGGAAGATGTCATTGAGATTAGGGTCATGCGCCACCCGGAAGTCAGCGGTGAGTATATAATCAATAAGGAAGGAAATATCCAATATGAATTTGTGGGCGACGTGAAAGTCGACGGCATGAAAAAGAATCAGGTGAAAACCCTTCTTGTTAAGCTGCTCGAAGAATATATCATTTCGCCGGTTGTAACAGTGAAGATCATAGGCTATAACAGTAAGATCGTCTATGTGGTCGGGGAGGTCGGACGGCCCGGTAAAATTTTTATGCGGGGTGATACCATTACGGTACGCGAGGCGTTGGTCCTGGCAGGATTGCCGCGGCTCAGCGCGAAAGCGGCTAAGTGTCATTTGATCACTCCTTCAGCGGACGGTAAGCCTGAAGATAAAAATGTTAATGTCCATAAGCTTCTTTACGAGGGTGACCTCAGGGAGAATTTGATCATGAAACCGGGAGATACCCTTTATATACCGCCGACATTCTTAGCCAAAACAATGCGGGTGATCCAGCCGATTACGCAACCGATCAA
>JAGLQN010000089.1 GCA_023136835.1 Candidatus Omnitrophota bacterium
CTCGCCGATCAATTATTTAAAAATATTTTTCAGACGCAAAGAGCTGGTCCTTATTCCCGCGTTCATCGGGCTTGTCTTCGGCATAAGCACGGGGATCCTTCTGCCCAAGAAATATAGATCCAATACGATCATTCTGGTGCAGGAAGGAAAAACGGATAATCCGCTGTTCAGCAAATTAGCCGTCTCGACGACGGTCGAGCAGCGCCTCGCCGGCATTCGGGAGTCGATCTTAGGGTGGAACAGCCTTGTCGAGCTTGTCAAGAGGCTGGAACTGGACAAGGATGTGAAAACAAAAGCGGAATTCGAAAGGCTGATCCTCAGGCTCAAACGGGACATGAAGATCAATCTGCGGGGGAGCAACGTTCTCTATTTAACGTATATCGGCAAGGAACCCGAATTAACGCAGGCGGTTGTGAAGAATATCACCGATATTTTCATCGACAGGAACGTGCGGGCGCAGAATCTCGAGACTTCAGAGGCGATCGCTTTTATTGAGGAGCAGCTGCACGTCTACCGCGGGAAGATCAAATCCGCCGAGATCGCGAAGTCGCAGGAACAGCTCAATAACCTGCTTATTGATTCAACGGAAAGGCATCCGCTTGTCCGGGAATTACAAGGGCAGATCACAGCGAAAAGAGCGGAACTCAAGAAAGAGAACCTGGAATATACCGAGAATATCCAGTTCGAAGAACAGCAAACGAGACCGATGATCGACGAGATCAAAAAAGCGCTTGATTCATTGGAAGGAAAGACGATGAGACAAGGCGCCACAAATCAACAGACGGATTCAAAAGTGATGGTGAATGTCAATCTTGAAAAAGTCCTGGCACGGGATGTCGGCGTTAATGAGCAGATCTATAATATGCTTCTACAGAGAATTGAAACGGCCAAGATCACCCAGCGCCTCCAGTCATCTAAGGAAGGCACGCGTTATGAGATCATCGACCCTCCGCGGATCCCTCTGAAACCTTTTAAACCCAACAGGGCCCTTGTAGCCTTTGTCGGGTTATTTTTAGGCGCGATGGCCGGCGTTGGCCTAGTGCTGTCTTCGGAATTCCTGGATAAATCTTTTATTGATGTTGAAGAAGCCAAAGAGTACCTTGGCGTGGCCCTTTTCGGCGCGATCTCAAAGATCAATACGCCTGAGAGCCTGCGGCGGGAGAAAGAGAAGCACCGATGGCTCTACGGTCTGACGTTCGTGGTCGGTATTGTGATCATCATCGCGACTGTGACTTTGGCGGATTATTTTAGATAACAGCGTACAGCGAAAGGTACTAATGTACTTTAAATTTTATGATTTTAAGGAGGCGCCGTTTAACATGACGCCCAATTCCCGTTTTTTCTTCGAGAGCGCGAAACACACGGAGGCTTTAAGTACTCTTATTTACGCCATCGAGGAGAGAAAAGGGTTCGTGGTGATCACCGGGGATATTGGATCGGGTAAGACGACTGTCTGCAGGACATTGCTCAACAAGTTAACGTCGACAACACAAACAGCCCTGATCACCAACACGCATATGAGCGGGAAAGATCTGCTCTGCTGCATTCTCGAAGATCTCGAGGTGGAATACATGCCCGGATCGAAGTCGAAGCTGCTTTCGCGGTTAAACCATTACTTGATCGAGCAATTGCGCCTGGATAATAATGTCGTCGTGATCATTGACGAAGCCCAGAATTTAACGCCTGCCGTGCTTGAAGAGGTCAGGATGCTTTCTAACCTGGAAACGGAAAACGAGAAACTGATCCAGATCATCTTTCTAGGGCAGCCGGAACTCAAGAAGAAATTATCCATGCCGAGGCTCGAGCAGCTTTGCCAGAGGATCGCGGTATTTTATCACCTGTCTCCTTTAACCGAAGAGGAGAGCAAACAATATATTCTCTACCGCTTGAAGGTTGCCAGCGAAAGCAAACGGCAATATTTCACCTACGAGGCCCTGAATCTTATCTATCAGTTCAGTAACGGTGTTCCGCGCCTGATCAATTCGATATGCGACAGCGCGCTTTTAAACGGGTTCATTTACGAGAAGGATGTCATCGACGCGGAATTAACGCGCGAAGTGGTCAACGAGTCGCCCACGGTCCAGATCAGCGGGCAGAGCGTGAAAAAAGGCGTTGAGCTGGATGATGAATTGAAGAGAATTGTGGGGGAACAGTAATAAGACGCGAGAAACAAGACGCGAGAAACAAAAAAGAACCAAGAAACAAGATACAAACGCGATGTAAGGCTCAATGATCAAATTTCAAATGGTTTTTGAGAGTTTTTGTTTGGATGTTGAATATTGAATTTTGAATATTGTTTGCCCTTCGCTATCGCTCAGGATTCCCGCTAAGAGTACTCAAGCGAAGCGCGGAGTATGTCTTGTATCTTGATGTTTGTTTTTTTTAATAACATATAACATGGGGACGTTAATAATGAGCCGATTAATGGATGACCTCAATAAACTCAATGAATCGCGAAAAGTCGATGGTGGTATCATTGTCCAGGACGCTGAAGAACTGAAAATGACGCCGGTAGCGAGTAGCCATAAATCGGTCTACTTCATCGGATTTCTTATTGTTTTGATTGTTGCCTTAAGCGCTTTTTCGACGCGTGTCAGCTTGAAGGCCTTATCGCGCGTGGAAGATGTTGAGGACATTACGGCTTCAACAAGCGCGAGAATTTTGGCGAGGCTTGAAGATTCAGAAGATATTTCCGCTTCATTGCTTGAAACCTTGAAAAAACAAGACGGTGAAACGCGGGATTTACAAGCTCTTATGACTCAGCAGAGTGAGGAGGAGCTCGCGCGCGTCGATGACCTTAAAGGCCAGCTTAAGGACTTGAGGATCGTCCTCAGGGAAAAAGAACACGAGATCGAAGAAATGATCATCGCGCGGAATTCTTTGAAGAGTTTGCTCGAGGATTCCGTCGACGACTTAAAGATCGCCGACAGGCTTATGCGGCAGAAATATGTTGAATTAAGCGATAAAGTAAAAAAGATCGTTGACACGAACGCGTATATTTATAGTACTTATTGATAAATAAGACACAAGAGACAAGAAACAAACAAGATACAATGACCAATTACCAAGTAACAAACGGTGTTCTTAATATTTTTTATTTGGATATTGAATTTTGAGTTTTGATTATTGTTCGCGTCTTGTATCTTGGTGTTTGTGTCTTGTTTAAATGAATTCATTAACGATTTAAATTAACACTCAATAAAGGAACAAAACAATGGGAAAAATTACGAACGCACTTAAGAAAGCCGCCGAAGACCGGATCGACCGCTTCGATAAGATCTCCCGCATCAAGGAGCACGAGCAGCTGGTGGTCAAGAAGATCGGCAATTCAAAGGTCGACCAAAGGATCGTCAGTTATTTCGACCCCAAGGCGCTTATTACCGAGCAATATAAAATATTAAGGACCAATGTCCTTTCTATTAATAAATCGAAACCGCCGAAGCTGCTTGTTGTGACCAGCGCTCTTCATTCCGAAGGCAAGACATTGACGGCGCTGAACCTCGCGATGGTCATTGCCCAATCAACGCAAAAGCCGAAAGTCCTTCTTATTGATGCCGATCTGCGCCGGGGCCGGGTGGAAAAATATTTAGGTGTTAATCAGAAGATAGGCTTAACGGAGATATTGACCGATAAAGCCCAGCCGACGGACGCTTTATTTAATATCGATGTCGAGAACTTGACGTTCGTCGCTTCGGGGGCCATTCCTCCGAACCCCGCGGAGCTTCTTAATTCTGACAGGATGAAGAAATTCTTGACGCTGATGAAGAACAAATTTGACCATATTCTCATTGATACGCCTCCTGTTATTTCGGTGACAGATGCCGGTATTATCGGGGCCCAATCGGACGGGGTTCTCATGATCATTCAGGCGGGCCGCACTCAACGGGGTATTGTCAAACGGGCAACCGAGCTTCTGCACCAGGCCCATTCAAAGGTTCTGGGGCATGTTTTGACAAATATTGAATATCATTTGCCGGAGTATATTTATAGGTACTTATAAGAGAGTTGTAAGTAGTGAAGATGGAAGATGGAAAATGGAAAATTGACTGAACATAGAAGATAGAAGTCAGGAGATCACGCGTGGTTACACAGAAGCGCGAAGATTTGGATGTTTATAATTTATCGTTTGAATCGGCAATAAAGTTATTTGACGCGACTAAAAGTTTTCCAAAAGAAGAATTGTATTCGTCGGTCGATCAAATAAGAAGATCGTCAAGGTCTGTTCCGGTTAATATTAGAGAAGGATTCGCGAAGCGCAAATATCCGGATGTATTTACCCGGCATCTTAATGACGCTTTAGGATCATCTGAAGAAACCTTAACGTGGTTGGAATTTGCTTATAACGCGGATTATTTAACAAAAAAGAGTTTCGAAGACTTTAGTCGGCAATACGTAAAAATCGGGGCAATGCCGCGCAAATTGACGAGAAACCGGCAAAAATTCTAATTTCTATTTTCGTATAGCGTCAATTCTCAATTTTCAATCATCAATTTTCAATAATGAAAGGTTCGCACATATGAGCAAATACTTAGTCGCGGGCGGCGCGGGATTTATCGGGTCCAACATAGCCGAACATTTAATTAACGAGGGGCATTTTGTCCGCGTCTTGGATAATTTCTATTCAGGGAAAGAGGAAAATCTAGAATTTGCTAAAGGATTAGGCAAAGATAAATTTGAACTTATCCGTGGAGATATCCGGAACGCTGAAGATTGTGAGAAAGCGTGTGAAGGCATGGAGTATTGTTTGCTTCTGGCCGCTTTGCGCTCGGTTCCAAAGTCAATGGCGGCTCCCAAAGATTACAATGATGTCAATATTAACGGGGTTTTGACCATGCTTCAGGCAGCCAGCAAAAAGAAGGTTAAACGTCTCGTGTTTTCTTCGTCGAGTTCCATATATGGCGATACGGACGTGTTCCCGGAGAAAGAAGACGCTTTGCCGCTTCTGATCTCTCCCTACGCTTTAAGCAAGCTGGCCGGTGAATATTACTGCCGGATCTTCTCCGAATTCTTTAATGTTGAAACGGTTTGCTTGCGTTATTTTAACGTCTTTGGGCCGAAACAGGCCCTGGATGATGAATACGCCGTGGTTGTTCCAAAGTTTATTCATTGTATTCTCAACGATGAGCCGCCGCCGATTTTCGGCGACGGAAAACAATCCAGGGATTTTACCTATATCGATAATGTTGTCTCGGCCAATATCCTCTCGGCGACAACTCCGGGCGTCAAGCACGAGGTTTTAAATGTCGCTAACGGTGTGTCGACGACAGTTTTAGATATTGTTAACGTGACCAATAAGATCTTAGGAAAGAATGTTGAGCCTAAGTTGTTGGATGTCCGAGCCGGCGATGTTTTTAAGACGCACGCGGATATCGCAAAATTGAAAGCGACAATCGGGTTTAAACCGCTTGTCAATTTTGAAGAAGGAATGAAGCGGACAGTCAAATATTTTCAGAGTAAGTCTTAACGCGAATGATCTCAGATGACTCCGGCAGG
>JAGLQN010000009.1 GCA_023136835.1 Candidatus Omnitrophota bacterium
AATTTTGTCATCGGCCCGGCTAACCGTTTTGCCTGCGCCGCAAGCCTTGCCGTTGCTGAATCGCCGGCAAAAGCCTATAATCCATTATTCATTTATGGCCAGGTCGGATTAGGCAAGACCCATCTCATCCAGGCGATTACTCATAAATTACACCGGCTTCACCCTAAAATAAAACATTGCTATATGTCTTCGGAGCGCTTTACCAATGAGTTGATCGACGCTATCCGTCATCGGTCAACATCGCAATTCCGCTCAAAATATAGAGAGATCGATGTTCTTTTAATCGATGATATTCAGTTTATCGCCGGGAAAGAATCGACACAGGAAGAATTTTTCCACACCTTTAATAATTTACACAATAGCCGCAAACAAATCATTATCACGTCGGACCGCCCCCCAAAAGATATTGCTAATCTAGAAGAACGGCTCAGTTCGCGTTTCGCCTGGGGATTGATCACGGATATTCATCCTCCGGATTTTGAGACCCGCGTCGCGATTCTTAAGAAGAAAATAGAGAATGAGCCTGTCCATGTCCCTGATGCCGTTATCCATTTTATCGCCGAGCAAATCCATACTAATATCCGGGAGCTGGAGGGAGCCTTGATCCGGGTTGTTGCTTATTCTTTGCTCGATGAGGGGCCGATTACTTTAGAAATGGCGAAAACGATCTTGAAGGATATGGTTAAGGAAACATCTAAAAGGATCAGCGTTGATATGATCCAAAAATCGGTCTCCGAATTTTTTAACGTTTCTCTTTCAGAACTAAAGGCAAATAAGCGCCATAAAAACATTGTTTTTCCCCGGCAGGTCGCGATGTATCTTTCGCGCCAGCTGACCAATATGTCTTTTCCGGAAATTGGAAGCGCTTTTGGCGGAAAAGATCACACAACAGCTCTTTATTCTTTCAAAAAAATCGAAAAAGAGATAACCGGCGCCAACGGAGAGGAATTAAAAAAGACCATTAGAGAGTTAACCACAGGTTTAAAACATTAATTCTTTTCTTTTTCACTTGTTATTCACAGGGAAAATTCTTATATCCTTTTATTTTTGAATAAGTTACGAAATTTTTAAAATTATTCACAGGTTCTATTAATACGATTACTGTTTTTCTAAGGAATTATAGAAAAGGAGGATGTTAATAAAATGAAACTTAAAGTTCCTAAAGACACAATTCTCTCAGCTATACAAACAGTCCAAAATATTGTTTCAAGTAAAACGACACTACCCATCCTTTCTAATGTATTAATCGATTCACAGAAGTCTAAACTAAGACTTAATGCGACAGATCTAGATATAGGGATATCTTGTGAGATACCTGTGGAAACTATTGAAGAAGGCGCAATAACTATTCCGGCAAAAAGGTTTAGCGATATTGTCAAGGAAATGCCACCTGGGGATATCTTAATTCATGCTAAAAAGAACAACCAGATAGATATTGAGGGAGAAACTTGCAGATTTAAGCTAAACGGGCTTCCTAAAGAAGAATTTCCGAAATTTCCGGAATTCAAAGATAAGGATGAAATCCGTATCGGGCAAAGCTTATTAAAGAATATGCTGGGGTTAACATCGTTTGCCGTATCTCACGAAGAATCCAGGTATGTTCTAAACGGGGTTTTATTAGAGATATCGGATGATGTTATAAGGCTGGTTGCCACAGATGGAAGGAGATTGGCGAAAGTAGAGAAAAAGTTGGATATGCCTGTCAAAAAAGACGTGAATGTGATTATCCCAACAAAGGCTGTTCAGGAGATCAACCGGAATCTTAAGGATGAAGGTGAAGTATCATTTATTGTGGGGATGAATCAGGTTTTATTTAATATTGACGGGATTTTAATTGCGACACGAATTATTGAAGGGGAATTCCCTAATTATAATCAAGTTATTCCAAAACCCACGAAAAACAGAATAAAGATGAACACCCAGGAGTTCCTTGCTTCGATCCGAAGGGCCAACTTGTTAGCGACAGCTGATTTTCAAGCTGTTAAGTTTGAGGTTTTTTCGAATAAAATGATCATATCGAAAACAACTCCCGATATCGGAGAATCCCGGGAGGAAATATCCGTAGAATACGGAGGCCCTGAAATGATCGTCGGCTTTAATCCTCATTTTCTTATCGATTTCTTGAAGAATATTGAACAAGAACAGGTTGATATGGAATTACTCGGAACCGATAAGCCCGCCGTTATGAGATTAGGGGATTATTTATATCTTGCTTTACCGATGAGAATTTAGGATGATCCATCTTTCTTGCACCCCGTTTCCTTTAATATGTTTTAACGGAACAAAGCATTAGAGAATGCTTTTCTATAAACAAAAAAAGAATATCAAACAAGAAGAAGTGTTTTTTTGTTGTAAAACAAATTTCCTTATAATATAATGCGTTCACTTGAGCTGGTGTAATTGGAATATGGATAATATTAAAAATATTGTTAATACGGTCATAGGCAACCTTGCCGGCCACAACCCGGATAGACACGATAAGGTCGAAAGGATCTGGGCGAATTTACTCAATGAAAAAGAGTTAAAGCATACAAAAATTATAGGGATTAAAGAAGACGGCCTTTTAGTGTGCGTTGATTCTCCGGCGTGGTTATATCAGATGCGCATACGCCAGACAAAGATTTTAAAACAGCTAAAGGATGAAATCCCTCATATTAAATATATCCGTTTTAAGATGGGAAAAATTAAATGACGAAAAAAGAAGCGAAAAAGAAACCAGCTGAAAAAACCGCACCAAAACCTTCTAAAAAAACAAAAGAAACCAAACCTTTACCAAAGGGCCAGTACGACGCGACCAATATTCAGATCCTTGAAGGGACAGAAGCCGTCCGCATGCGCCCGGCGATGTATATCGGGGATACTTTTACCCGCGGCCTGCATCATCTTGTCTATGAAGTGGTTGACAATTCCGTTGATGAAGCAATGGGCGGGTATTGCACGCATATTACTGTTGAGGTCAACGAAAACAATTCGATCACGGTTGTAGATGATGGGCGCGGCATTCCAGTGGATATGCACAAGACCGAGAAAAAGCCAGCTGTTGAAGTTGTACTGACCACGCTTCATGCGGGCGGAAAGTTTGATCATCGGACCTATAAGGTTTCCGGGGGGTTGCATGGGGTAGGCGTAAGCTGTGTGAACGCTCTTTCGGAATGGTTGGAGGTAGAAATCAAAAGAGACGGGAAAATCTATCACCAGCGTTATGAAAAAGGGATCACGGCTTCTAAATTAACGGTTATTGGAAAAACAAAATCATCTGGGACCAAGGTCACGTTCCAGCCCGACAGAACGATCTTTAAGGAAACAATAGTTTACTCTTATGACATATTGGCAAAAAGGCTTCGCGAATTAGCTTTCTTAAATCAAGGGCTAATTATTAAACTTGGCGATAAACGGGAGAAGAAAGAAAAAGAAAATATTTTTGAGTTTAAAGGAGGGATCATTTCTTTTGTTGAAACGCTGACGAGCAGCAAGAACAAGCTGCATAAAAAAGTCATTTATTTTCAGCGAGAGAAAGAGGGCCTCTATGTTGAAGTTGCGATGCAATATGATGATGGGTATTCGGAAAATGTGTATACTTATGCTAATAATATTCATACATCTGAGGGGGGCACGCACTTAAGCGGGTTTAAGTCAGCCCTAACACGCGCAATTAATAATTACGCCAAAGGGAAAAAACTTTTAAAGAATGATATAGCGATTTCAGGCGATGACACGCGGGAAGGTTTAACGGCAGTTGTGAGTGTGAAGATCCCTAATCCCCAGTTTGAGGGACAGACCAAAACAAAATTAGGGAATTCGGAAGTTGATGGATTGGTGGCTTCAGCTACGCTTGAGGCGCTCAATGCCTTTTTTGAAGAGAACCCCGCGATCGGCAACAAGATCATCGATAAGGTCATAACGGCATCCCGCGCCCGAGAAGCGGCGCGTAAGGCCCGCGAGCTAACAAGACGCAAAGGAGCGCTTGAGAGCGGCGGCCTGCCCGGCAAACTTGCCGATTGTTCGGAAAAAGACCCCGCGTTAAGCGAGCTATATTTGGTCGAGGGGGATTCTGCCGGAGGCTCTGCGAAGCAAGGGCGCGACCGCACATTTCAAGCGATTTTGCCGCTGAAAGGAAAGATCTTAAATGTGGAAAAATCGCGGCTCGACAAAATCTTAAGCAACGAAGAGATTCGGACCATTATTACTGCTCTTGGTGCGGGGGTGGGCGACGAGTTTAATATCGAAAAATTAAGATACCATAAAATCATTATTATGTGTGACGCGGACGTTGACGGATCCCACATCCGGACACTTCTTTTGACCTTGCTTTATCGCCAAATGAGGCCCCTGGTGGATGGGGGGTATATTTATATCGCCCAGCCCCCTTTGTATAAAATCAAAAGAGGCCGGCGGGAAGAGTATATCGAAACCGAAGAAGAAATGAGTGGAATTATCTTGGAACTCGGATCGGAAGGGTTAAAATTGATTAAAAGCAAAGGAAAACAGGTCTATACTAACGCCCAATTCCGGGAAGCCCTCAATATCAGCGTGGAACTACAACAGACAGTAGACGCAATGTCAAAACGTGGAGTAGTTTTTGATGAATATATACAAAATTACGATCAAAAGACCAAAAAAATGCCGCTTTATAGGGTTAAAGTGGAGGGACAAACCCATTTTGTATATGACGATAAAGAGCTGGCAAAATTAACGGCCAAGGATGAAGAAGCCCAATATACTGAGATATTTGCCAAAGAGGATCTGGAAAAAATCGAGAAGAAGCTCAATAGGCTGGGATTAAGCACGGTAGACTTCTTAAAAGAGGATATTGCCGAAGAGCCCAAAGTGACGGAAGCGACGAAAAAGAAAGAAGCAACAAAGAAAAAGGCTTTGAAAAAAAACACCCTCAAGGCACGGTTTGTGATCGAAAACGAAAAAGACAAACACGAGCTGTTTTCTCTTCAGGACGTTCTCGATTTTGTCCGTGAGCAGGCGCAGAAAGGGATGCATATTCAGCGCTACAAAGGGCTGGGAGAGATGAACCCGCAACAACTCTGGGATACCACGATGGATCCCGAACACCGAACCCTTCTTAAAGTGGTGTTGGAAGACGAGGTTGAGGCGGAAGGCATTTTCTCTGTTCTTATGGGAGACGAAGTGGCTCCGAGAAGAGAATTTATCGAGACCTTTGCGCATGAAGTCAAAGATCTTGACGTTTAACCGAAAGGCAGCAATTTATGAATTTAGTGGCAAAAGAAAAAATCGTCCCTGTTAATATCGAAGAGGAAATGAAGAAGTCTTATCTGGCTTATTCGATGAGCGTTATTGTTGGGCGCGCCCTGCCTGATGTGCGCGACGGGCTTAAGCCGGTTCACCGGCGCGTGCTTTACGCGATGAAAGAGCTGAATTTAGAACACAATAAGGCTTATAAGAAAAGCGCGCGTATTGTCGGTGAAGTTTTAGGTAAATACCATCCGCATGGAGATGTGGCTGTTTATGACACCTTGGTGCGCATGGTTCAGGAATTTTCTTTGCGGTTTCCTTTAATCGATGGGCAAGGGAACTTTGGCTCGGTCGACGGAGATTCCCCGGCGGCTATGAGGTATACAGAAGCGCGCATGGCGGCGGTTACAGCCGAGATGTTAAAGGATATTGATAAACAGACGGTTGATTTCTCGCCAAACTTTGATGCGACTTTAAACGAGCCGGTTGTTTTACCGGCGGCCTTGCCGAACCTGTTGATCAATGGATCCAGCGGGATCGCGGTCGGGATGGCGACGAATATGCCGCCGCACAATTTAGGGGAAGTTGTTGACGCGACCGTTCATCTTATTGATAATCCCGACACGGATGTCAAACAGCTCAACAAGATCGTTAAGGGGCCGGATTTTCCGACGGGAGGCATTATCTGCGGAAGAGAAGGCATCAAAAATGCTTATGCGACAGGACGAGGGAAGATCATCGTAAGAGCTAAGGGGAGCATCGAGAGGCAGAAAAACAGCAAAGACAGCATCGTTCTTACGGAACTGCCCTATCAAGTCAACAAAGCCAATCTTATTTCCGCCATTGCCGGATTAGTTCAGGATAAAAAAGTTGAAGGCATTGTTGATATACGCGATGAATCAGATAAAGACGGTATTCGCGTCGTTATTGAGTTACGAAGGGATGTTGAGCCCCAGATCGTCTTAAATTACCTTTATAAGCACACGCAGATGGAGACCACCTTCGGGATTATTAATCTTGCCCTGGTCAATAACAGTCCGCGCGTGCTGACTCTTAAAAAAATCCTTACTCATTTTGTGGATCATCGGCGCATCGTTATTCGACGGCGAACACAATTTGATTTAGACAGGGCTCTGCGAAGGGCGCATATTCTCGAAGGATTGAAGATTGCCCTCGACGCGATCGACAGGATCATAAAAACGATTCGTGAATCAAAAACGACTCCGGCCGCGAAAATCGCTTTGATGAAAAGGTTTGGCCTCAGCGAAATTCAGGCCCAGGCGATTCTTGAGATGCAGCTGCAGAGACTAACAGCGCTTGAAAGAAACAAGATCGAGTCCGAATACAAGGCGCTGCTGAAAGATATTGAACACTACAGGGCTATTTTGGCGTCGGAGAAAAAGATCGAGGACATCATTAAGGAAGAGCTTTTAGAGATCAAGAAAAAATATAACAATGAGAGGCGCACCGAGATTGCCGCTAAAGCCGAAGAGATAGAGATCGAGGACCTGATCGCCGAAGAGGATATGGCCATCGCGATCAGCAACAGCGGCTATATCAAAAGGCTGGCTGTAAGCTCTTACCGCAAGCAGAAAAGAGGAGGCAAAGGTGTCTCGGGGATGACGACCCGCGAAGAAGATTTTGTCCAGCAGCTTTTTGTCGCGTCATCGAAAGATTATCTGCTGATTTTTTCTAACAAAGGAATTATCCGATGGCTCAAGGTCTATGAGATCCCTGTAGCTTCCAAAAATGCCAAGGGCAAAAACATTATTAATTTGTTGTCTATCAGCAAGGACGAGCAGATCAGCGCTATCGTTGCCGTCAAAGACTTTTCTGAGGAGCAGTTCGTGGTGATGGCAACGGCCAAAGGGAATATAAAGAAGACCAAGCTCTCAGCTTTTAGCAATCCGCGCCGAGCAGGGATCGTCGGGATGACGCTGGATAAAGATGACAAGCTTATCGGAACGGCGTTGAGCAAGGGCAAGCATGAGATCTTGCTTGCGACAAAAGAGGGTAAGTCTTTGCGTTTTCCTGAGAAAAACATAAGGGATATGGGACGATCGGCCCGGGGCGTGCGGGGCATTAATCTTGGAGCAAAAGATGAGGTTATTAGCATGCTGGTCTTTCCTCCTGATGTGGAAAAAACAGGAAGCACGCTTTTAACTGTAACGGCTTTTGGGTTTGCCAAGAGGTCTAAATTCACCGATTATCGTATACAATCACGAGGGGGCAAGGGGATCATTAATGTCAAGGTAACCGACCGCAACGGGACGGTTGTCGGCGCTCTTCCGGTAAGAGAGCACGATGAAGTCATGGTGATCACCAAAAGCGGTATGATCGTACGCTGTTCGACCGAAGACGTCCGCCAGACGGGACGTAGCACGCAAGGCGTGAGGCTTATTTCATTGAAAAAGGAAGACAGCGTCACTTCTGTGGCCAACGTGGTTTCCGCAAAGGAGGCTTAGGGGCTGTTTAATTTTGCTTGACCCAGAATAATTCTTTATTATAATAAGCGCTTCGTTTGATACGAATATAAGATCCCATCGAAAATGAGCGCGTAGTTTATGGAGCGGAGCGACATAAACTACAGCGCAAATTTGTTCCGAACGAAAGGGAGGAATCTGTAGATCTTTCGACCCCATCGTCTAGCCTGGTTAGGACTCGAGCTTTTCAAGCTCGCAACACGGGTTCAAATCCCGTTGGGGTCGCTTAATATGAAAGGACGCCTTTTTGGCGTCCTTTCATATTAAGAGATCTCGCGGAGGAACTCCGCATGAGCGAAGCGAACGGGCAGCCGAGCAATAGCGCGGCAGTATTTTTGCGAAGCAAAAATATTCAAATCCCAACGAGATCACTCAAAAGGCGAACCTTTTTTATGATAAGTTTATTGAAATATTTTTTGGAAGGCATTCTTCGAAACAAGAGGCTTAAAGGAAAGGTTTTTAAAAGTATCTTTTTTATAAAAAACTCCGGTCTCCTTTAATTCCATCAGGACATCTTGGTGCTTAGGGCTAAGTTTCAGCGCATAATCGATAGTTTCCTTAGCCTGTTCGGGCCTTTTCATTTCCGTCAATAGAATGCTTTGCAAAGTTAAGTTGTTAGCCAAATGTCCAAAGGCACCTTTAGGGTAAACATTAAATTCTTTGTGAAGGTCCGCCAGGCCCTTCGATAATACCGCCTGCTTTTGCTGCAGAGACCAACGATCCCCTTCGTTCTTATATAACAAATGGTAAGCGACAGTCCGGTTAGAAAAATCCTCGCCGCGAACAAGACCTCCAAAATATTTTTTAACTAGGAATTCCCCACCTTTCCAGACTGGGTCACGGGGAAACAGTTCTTTGATAAATACAGGCGGTTACGTTTTTTTAATTTAGTCGGCATCAGAATTTTGCCTCTTCTAATGAAAAAGAGCTTCTGGATAGAGTTATCCCCTGTTTATCCGCCGTTTAGCTCTAACATTAACCTTGGAATGCCTAAAATCGTTATCATTCTTGCAACAATAAAGCAAGTTGACAGGATTGAAACTTCGGCATTAACTTTATTTTTACCGCGGAGCTTCGGTTTATTTATTTGATTTGAGTCATAATTAATACGAGAGATGGTATCATTTATGGGTTTCTTAGCTGATGGAGTAACCTGGCGTACCTCGCGGCTGCTCTTGATTGGTTCAGGAAGATCGAGGAGGAGCCCTTCAAAAGGTTTGGAATGACCTCGCAACACGGTCGAAGATTGAGCGATACGACGCGAAGTTGATCCTTGGCGTAGTGCAGACAATAGAAAAAGTTCGGTCCCCGTCGGTTTTTATAACGTAGGTGATATTTGAAGTCCTGCCATTTACAGAAAGGAAGTATCTTGTTTTGTATTTTGAGAAAAGCAATGTCTCGTTCTCAAGGATAGGAAAATTTGTTTTAGATATGAGCTTCACCTGCTTTTTGAAGCAGGTTTCAAAGTTTTGTGTTAGAATGATCAAGCCTTCTTTACCGTCTTCGAGGCCAGGGAGGAAACGGTCGCCAGAGAGCCTATATCGGCTCTTTGCCAATTTTCAGGGGCGAGCAGAGAGAATCCAAGTTCATAATGCGCGTGTTTTTTGATAGGCCTTCTTGGGAAGCATCCGCAGAAGAGGCCTGTTATCAAGAAAAGAAAAAGAATTTTCTTTAAACACGACATTTTTCGGAGTTTAAAGATTAGCAAAATCAGAGAACAGGTTTTTAAGTTAAAGAACTCTCTAAACTTTTTTAAGAAGAAATTTATCATAATTATACTCCTTAAAAAAAGATAAGGCTATAAAAAATGCATCGAAATCTTCCTCCTCTTTTTTTGGAGAGAATGAAAACGATCATACCAGAGGCGCAATATGACCGCGTGGTAAAGAGTTTTTTCTTCCCGAGGACAATGAGCGTCCGGATCAATACGTTAAAGACCGGGAGGGAAGATTTTTTAAGCATATTAAAGCGAAAAAATATTATTTTCAAGGAAGTCCCTTGGATCAAGGAAGCCCTTGTTCTTGATGGCGTCTCTCCGTTGGAATTAGGAGCGATGGATATTGTGGTCGAGGGGCTTATCTATCGCCAGGGGCTTTCGAGCATGCTGCCTGTTATCCTGCTGGACCCGCAACCGGCAGACTGTGTTTTAGATATGTGCGCAGCCCCGGGAAGTAAGGCTACCCAGATAGCGGCTTGTATGAGCAACCAAAGCAAGATTGTCTGCATCGAGCCTGTCCGCGGACGCTATTACAAGCTTAAAAGTGTTGCCCTGTTAATGGGGGCGGCCAATATGTCGTTCCATTTAACGGACGCCCGGAGGTTCCGGTCGCGCAACCAGCTTTTTGACAAGATCTTGGTGGATGCGCCTTGTTCCTCCGAAGGAAGGTTCAGGGCAGGCGATCCAAAAACATTTGCTTATTGGAGCCCAAGGAAAATCAAGGAAATGGTCCGCAAACAAAGAGGATTGCTGCTTTCAGCGAGCCGCTTATTGCGGCCGGGGGGCACGCTGGTCTATTCAACATGTACTTTTGCGCCGGAAGAGAATGAAGGCGTTGTTCATTGGTTATTAAAGAAGGACGGGGGAACTTTGGAGACAGAGAAAATCCATGTTCCGGAGGTAGAATCCTATTCAATAGGAACAGAGTGGAAAGGGAAGGTTTTTAACGATCAGGTCAAAAGAATTCTGCGTGTTTTACCCTGCGAGGAGATGGAAGGTTTTTTTATCGCCAAATTTAAAAAGAATCATTAATTGATGCGGGTTCTGGAGGGTAGTATAATCACTCGGATTTTTTCCGCGGCTTATAACTTCGATTAACAGAATTCATTCACTAAGAGAGCGATCATGGAAGATGTCATGTTTTACGAAGTCTTTGAGGAGGAAGAACGCGAGATAAAAAGAATTCTTCCTGAGGACATTCAAGCCGGATTTACTTCCTGGACCATACAAGAGAAAGGCGATGCGCAGGCGCCGGCGAAACTTATCAGCATTCGGACGCAATCCCGGATCCCTTTGAATTGGAGCCGGAGTATAAAAGGAATACTGACGCGCAGTCAGGGATATGACCACGTGCTGGCATTTCGTCGAGAAGCTGAAACAGATATTCCCTGCGGGTTCTTGGCGAATTATTGCTCGCGCGCTGTTGCCGAGCAGGCAGCATTAATGATGATGGCTCTTTTGCGCAAACTTAAGAACCAAGAGAAAAATTTCAGTTCTTTTTCGCGTAACGGACTGACTGGTTTAGAATGCAGAAAGCGTAAAGTCCTTGTCGTGGGCGTTGGCAATATCGGCAGGGAAATTGTGGATATCGCTTTGGGTTTAAAAATGGAGGTCAAAGGCGTCGATATTTCCCCAGTCTTAAAAGACCTTGATTACGTGCCGTTATCTGAGGGGGTGGCATGGGCCGATGTTGTATTATGCTCTCTTCCTTTAACGGAACAAACAGACGGGATGCTTAATTATCCTACACTTGAAAAGGCTGATCAGGGATTGGTATTCGTCAATATTGCCCGGGGGGAGATATCTCCCGTTGACGACCTCAAAAGGCTTCTTGATGAGGGAAAGATCGCAGGAATAGGGCTTGATGTTTATCCGCAAGAAGGTCTTTTGGCAGATTCTTTGCGCGCGCAAAAGCCTGCTGAAGGGCCGCAAGGGAAGATCCTATTAGAGCTCGCCAAGGATGAAAGGGTTTTGCTGACGCCGCATAATGCTTTTAATACAAAAGAAGCTCTGGGGCAAAAAGCGTCTTTAACGGTTGAGTCGGTTATTTCTTATTTGAATAAAGGAACGTTTCCTTATTCCATCCCT
>JAGLQN010000090.1 GCA_023136835.1 Candidatus Omnitrophota bacterium
TTAAATAGTATTAATATTAATAGAGAATCACGATATGTAGATGGCTATGAAGGAGAATTTCAAATGTCTAAAACAAAAGGAATCATTTTAGCCGGCGGTAAGGCGACACGATTGTATCCGATCACAAAAACGGTCAGCAAGCAGCTTTTGCCCGTTTATGATAAGCCGATGATCTATTATCCCCTTTCGATTCTGATGATCGCGGGTATCCGCGACATTTTGATCATTTCCACGCCGCAGGCGCTGCCTTTATTTAAGGATTTGTTGGGTGATGGAAGCCAGTTAGGGATCAATATCAGTTATGCTTTGCAGAATGAACCCAAGGGAATAGCGGATGCTTTTATTATCGGTGAGGCATTCATCCGGGACGATCACGTTGCCCTTATTTTGGGGGATAATATTTTCTATGGGGATGGATTTCATGAGATTCTTCAGGAGGCGGCAAAAAACAGCGGCGGGACGATTTTCGCTTACTACGTTAAAGAAGCTCAAAGATATGGTGTTGTCGAATTCGACAAACAAGATAATGTGATTTCCATTGAGGAAAAGCCAAAGGCTCCGAAAACCAATTACGCGGTTACGGGGCTTTATTTTTATGACAATGACGTTGTCGCGATCGCAAAGTCCATCGCGCCTTCGAAACGGGGAGAGTTGGAGATCACCGATGTCAATAATGAGTATTTTAGGCGTAAATCGTTAAAGGTTGTCCGGTTAAACCGCGGATACGCGTGGCTGGATACCGGCACTTATGATTCCCTGATCGACGCGTCTGTTTTTATAAAGACCATCGAAGACCGGCAGGGTTTGAAGATCGGCTGTGTTGAAGAAGTGGCTTACCGCATGAAATTTATTGATGAGAAACAATTGCTCAAACTGGCAGGTGAAATCAACACAAACTACGGCGAGTATTTAAAAAGAACCGCTCAGGGGAATTAAAATGGCCTTTCAATTCAAAAAATTAGATATTCCGGAGATCATTTATATTGTGCCGGATATTTATCCTGACCAAAGAGGTTTCTTTTCTGAAGTTTATAAATATCCTGAATTCGAGAAAGAAGGTATAACAAGATCTTTCGCGCAGGTTAATCATTCAAGAAGTTCCAAAGGTACGCTACGCGGGCTGCACTATCAAATAGAACCCAAAGCGCAGGGAAAACTTATTACTGTGATTGAGGGGGAAATTTTTGATGTTACGGTTGATCTCAGGAAGGGGTCGCCGACCTACGGGAAGTGGGTTTCAAGAATACTCAACGCGGAAAAAAAGGACATGCTTTATATTCCGGAAGGTTTTGCCCATGGGTTTGTCACTCTCTCGGAAACGGCCCAGATTATTTATTATTGCACCGAGGTTTATTCTCCTGAACATGAGCGCGGATTATCATGGAATGATCCGGTAGTTGGCGTCAAGTGGCCGGTGGAAGATCCGATCCTATCTCAGAAAGACGCGGCTTCGCCGCGATTGGATAAGATTGATAATAATTTTAGTTATGATAAACGATAAAAAATTTCTTATTACAGGAGCAAGCGGGCAGTTAGCAAAAGAATTCGCTTCTTCTTTGACAAGACAGGGATCGGATTTTCTGGCGCCGCCGGAAGATCAATTTGATATTACGAACGCGGACCAAGTCCGGGACATGGTCAAGGATTATCAGCCGGATATTCTTCTCAATTGCGCGGCTTATAATTTTGTCGATAAAGCCGAAGACGAACCGGAGATGGCCTTTAAGGTCAACGCGCGAGCGGTATCCATTTTGGCCTTGGTTTGTAAAGACGCCAATGTATTTCCCGCGCATTTCAGCACGGATTATGTGTTTGACGGCAAGAAAAAAGATCTTTATACGGAAGAGGACAAGCCGAATCCTATTAATATTTACGGGGAAAGCAAATTAAAAGGTGAAGAGGCGCTGCGCGAGCGCTTGGATCATTTTCTCATTTTCCGCTTAAGCTGGGTTTTCGGCGCGGGCCGTCAGAATTTCCTTTATAAACTTCTGCAATGGGCCGAGGGCAAGGAGACCCTGAAGGTTGTTTCCGATGAGGTCTCTGTGCCGACGTTCACCGAAGATGTGGTTAAAATGGTTTTACTGGCTTTAGAAAAAGGCCTGCGGGGGACGTATCATTTGACCAACAGCGGAAAGTGTTCGCGCTATGAATGGGCGAAGTATTTTTTTGACAAGAAGGGGATTGCCACCGAAGTTCAACCCGCCTTTCTGGCTGAATTTCCGGTGAAAGCCACGCGGCCGGCCGCGACGCCGATGGCCAATAAGAGGATCCGCGACGCGCTCAATGTTTCTATACCGACATGGCAGGACGCGACGGAGCGGTTTATAAAGAAAATAGAAAGTTGAGCTATAAGCAATTATTAATTCGAGATAAATGACAAATGAAAAACATCAAATGACAAATTAATTTCAAATAACCAATGTCCAATGTCGGGTTAAGCCATTTGGAATTTGGATTTTGGTATTTATTCGGCATTTGACATTGGGCGTTTGTCATTAAATTAAAGGAAGTAATTTATTATGGATCACAAAAACATAATTTTAGGCGCCGGATTAGCGGGATTAAGCGCCGGGTATCATTTAAATGACAGTTATGCCATTTATGAAAAGCAGCCGGAGATCGGCGGGCTGTGCCGTTCTGAGGAAGTGGACAGCTTTATTTTCGATTACGCGCCGCATATTCTTTACACGGTCGATCCGTACGCCTCGGAACTGATCCATAAACTGCTTAGCGGAAATCTTAAGATCAAGAAGCGCGAGGCCTTTATTTATCACGGGAAATATGATCTTTATACACAGTTCCCGTTTCAGGCGCATCTCTATGGCCTGCCGGCATCCGTTATTATGGATTGCTTAAAAGGCGTGGTCGAGGTTCTGCGGACGCGCGATAAGCCAACCCCGAAGCATTATGAAGAGTGGATCTACCAGCGTTTCGGCAAGGGAATCGCCGAGCATTTAATGATCCCCTATTCCGAGAAGATATGGACGATCAGCACGCGGAGAATGAATTATGATTGGATCGACCGCAGGATCCCGGAGCCCGACTTTAACACGATTTTAGAAGGGGCCTTAACGGACGCGACGGCGCTGACAGGATTTAATAATGATTTCTGGTATCCGGTCCACGGCGGGATTGAATCGCTCCCGACATCTTTAGGAAAGGGCGTTAAGAATATCCATCTGGATATGAAAGCCTCAAAAATATTCCCAAAAGAAAACGAAGTAGAATTTAACCGTAAAACCCGCGTCAAATATGACCGCCTCATATCAACGCTGCCGCTTCCGGTTGTCGTTGACCTGATCGATGACGTTCCGGCAGATGTTAAGAAAGCCGCGGGTGACCTTGAGCATAATTCGATCATTTGCGTGAATATCGGCGTTGACCGTCCCGATATCAGTCCCCATCACTGGCTGTATTTCCATGAAAAGGATTTTATTTTTCACCGGATCAGCTTTCCGATGAATTGTTCGGAGAAAACAGCGCCGCCGGGGACGAGTTCGGTCTGTTGCGAGATCGCCTATTCCAAATACCGCCCCCTTGAAGTTAAGGGCAAGAAAAATATTATTCAGAAGACGATCGATGACCTGACAAGGGCCGGGATTCTTAAGAAAGAGGACAAAATCCTGGTGAGCGATATCCTTTCGTTGAAATACGCCTATGTGATTTACGATTTAAACCATCGAAAGAACGTGAATACAATTCATGATTACTTGCGCGGTGTCGGGATTTATCCCTGCGGGCGATTTGGTGAATGGGAATATTTTAATATGGACCACAGCATTATGAGCGGCAAGCGCGCGGCGGATAAGATCAATGAAGAAAACTTAACGGCACTCAAAAAGTAATTTGTATAGATGAGGAAACACGCGTGTCCAAATTATAAGGTGTTTATCGATGATAGGACGATTTCGAAATATAAATTTCACTCTGTCATTCTGTACTTGCTTTCCTTTAAATATTTAGATGAAGCAAGTACTATACTTGTTTCATCTATCGAATTTAAGGAAAACAAGTATGAAGCCCGAAGGGCTGAAGAATCTCGATGGTCTGAGATTTTTCTCCTTCTTTGCTCGCGGGCAGAATGACGTAATTTGGACAGTAATGATGAAGAGAGGTTAATTGTGTCGAGGAAAAATGTGTTTATTATAATCCGGAATGACGACCTCTGCGCGTTGAGCGATCCTGCCAAAGAAAGAAGGGTTCTTGAAGTTTTTGAAAAGCGCGAGATCCCCCAGGTGATCAGCGTTGTTCCGAATATGAGCGAGGACCCGCATAATTGCCGGCTCAATAAATTTCATCCGTTAAATGAGAATCCACAGATCGTGGCCTTATTGAAGGAATATCATACGAAGGGGCTCCTTGAAATAGCGCAGCATGGATTTACCCACCAGACCAATGACCGGCATCCCAGCCAACAGATGGATATTAGTAAAGTTGAGGGTATTGACCGGGAATGGACCGGTTATAACCCTGCCAGTCCGGAGGGGTATAGTGAATTTAACGGCCTGCGGGAAAAACAGCAATGGGAGAAGATTGTTGAAGGCAAAAGGCTTTTGACGGAAATATTGGGAGCGCCGGTAAGGACCTTTGTTTTTCCGTGGGACCGGATCAACGAGACAAGCCTTGAGATATTAGGTGAGGAAGGCTTCGAACATGTTTTATGTTCACGGCATTCCGCTGTTTCAGAAAAATTAAATTTAATGGACTATTGTTTGCGCGACCAGGAAATGTTTCAGCTGCCCGGGTTGATTTCCGACATACAAAGACTGAAAACAACGGCGGTATTGCAGGTCACCTATCATTCATGGATGTTGGGTGATGGTGATATCAACCGTTTGGAGAAAATGTTCGAAGGCCTGGCAGGTTTAAAAGAAGTTACTTTTATAGTGCCTCAACAGTTAGCCGGTTTTGTGCCGCAGGCAGCGAAGCTATTTAGGCTCAGGACAAAGGTATTCAACCTGGCAGAGGAAGTAAATCCGATTCTTGGAACAAAGATCGAATTGCCGGGATATTACCCGGTTGACCTGATGTATTACCGGTGGATTATTTTAAAAGCGCGTGTGAAGAAAATACTGCTTAAGCATTTAGGCTTAAGGCGGGTTATTCAGGGGCTAAAGCATACTGGATAAGCAAGGAAAAGATAATGGAACAGATCAGACTTGGGATCATCGGATGCGGAGCGATAACAAAACAGCAGTATTTTCCTATACTTAAAAAATCCTCTTTGTTCAAAATAAACGCCTTAGCCGATAAAAATATCGCCGGCGCCAGGTCTTTAGGGGAGGGACGCGACATCGCGAAGATAACTGATGATTATCGTGAAATGATCGGTCATGTTAATGCCGCGGTTATAGCTGTACCCAATCATTTACACGCGTCGATATCAAAGGAAATGCTTTCCAATGGCATTCATGTCCTTGTCGAAAAACCCATGGCGATGACCGCGGCAGACTGTGATGAGATGATCGAATTAGCGCGGCAGAATAACTGTATTTTGACCGTTGGCCTCAGTAAAAGATTTTTTCATGCTCACCAGTTCGTTAAAAGGGCTATTGACGAGGGGCTTTTAGGAGATATCAAGTCGTTCGATTTCCGCGACGGTACGATCTTCAGCTGGCCCGCCGCGTCCGATTTTTTGTATCGTAAGGAAGTCGGCGGTGTTCTCGCGAGTACAGGACCGCATACGTTAGACCTATTGCTTTGGTGGCTGGGGGATTATAAAAGGGTTGAATATTATGACGATGCCATGGGGGGTGTTGAGGCAAATTGTGAATTGCGTATCACAATGAAAAATGGCTGCTCAGGGATCGTGGAGATCAGCCGCACACGCGCACTCCGTCAAACTTATCAAATTACCGGTGAAAAGGCCACCATAGAGGTAGGAGCGAACTGGGCGAATCCGCCGGTCATATTGAAATTCAACGGGGATGAGGCACAGTTAGAAGGCGCCATGGCGATGCCGCGGAATCCGCAAAAGGAATACATCGAGATCATGCGGCAGCAATTAGAGGAATTCGCCGCGGCTATTACAGAAAAGAGAAAACCGCTCGTCGACGGGCATGAGGGGCGAAGGTCGATTGAATTCATTGAGACGTGCTATCGCAACCGGAAGTTCTTGGACCTGCCCTGGTTAGGCCCTCACGTGAAGGAGATAGGTCATGCGTAATATCGATTTATCCAATCAACGCGTTCTTGTCACAGGGGCAACGGGATTTTTGGGTTCCAGATTAGTGGAGAAGCTGATCATCGATCATAACGCGCGGGTCAGGGTAATAATTCGGAATTTTAACAAAGCGGCCAGGATCGCGCGGTTTGGGATCGAAATAATCAAGGGAGATGTGACGGATCCGGATAACGTTGATTCCGCCGTGAAGGATTGTGACATCGTTATCCATTGCGCTTGGAGCTACAGTGATAAACACAATGAAAAAGAGACAAAACAAAGCAATATTGAAGGGCTTAAGAATATACTACGCGCCGCGGAAAGGGAAAAAGTCAAAAGAACGATCTTTGTCAGTTCACAAGCTGTTTATCCGGACCGGGAGAAGGGATATATAACAGAGGACTCCGCGCGCCGGTATACGGGTAATGTTTATCCAGACACAAAACTGCGGTGCGAGGAGATCGTCCGGTCTTTTAGCGAAAAGGGCGTTCCGGTTGTCACTGTCCAGCCGACGACTATTTACGGCCCGTGGTCGACCATTTGGACGGTCAATCCCTTGATGAGGCTTAAAAAGATGTATTTGGCATTGGATGACGGGGAAGGCTTGTGTAACGCCGTCTATGTTGATGATGTTGTCGAGGCCCTTGTTTTAGCTTCGGTTAAGGAGAAGGCGGTTGGAGAAACGTTTCTGATCTCGGGGGAAGAGCCCGCGCGCTGGAAAGACTTTTACGGGGCCTATGAAAAGATGTTAGGGGTGAATTCTCTTGTGTACAAAGATCCGAAGACATTAAAAGCGCATATTCGCTGGCAGAAATTTTTTGAAAGCGGTGTTGGAAAACTCTTGTTTCCGATCCGGCAGGTTTTGCGGGAATATCCGTTGATGGTCAAAGGGTATTTGTTGTTTAAAACTTCCGTTGGTCAAGTTGAGATCAAAAAGGAAGATCCGCGCAAGCCGACAAGAATGCCGAATGAAGTCATTTTTAAAATTCTTCAGGCAAAGGCCATTGTAAAAATAGACAAGGCTAAAAGACTGCTTGATTATCAACCCGCGTTTGATTTCGAGCGAGGAATGGCTATGACGGAAACTTGGGCTAAGTGGGCAAATTTACTATGAACGAAAATCGCGGACATACCAAGGATTTCGCGCGAATAGCGGATTTCGCCTATAGAAATCCACGCGACAGGGAAGCTGTTATAGAGTACTTCGCGGCCTATGACCGCATAAGCGGGCATAGTCATGATGAACAGGTAAAATATTACCAATTAAAACATCAGTACGAGAGCGACCCATGGCGCTATTTAAATATGTTAGCCGGATTATATCTTAATGACAATAAGCCGTCATTGGCTTACATGTGTTTAGTTGAGTCGTTAAGGTTCAATTGCCGTCAGCCGGAAATATATGAGCTTTCTCAATCGGTCCAAAAAATTTCACAGACTGAATTTCCCAAGAAGTTACAGGAAAATAAATATACCGTTTCAGTCATTACCTGCACGCGGGGGCGAAGGATCGACGAATTAAAGGACAGCATCAGAAGTGTTTTGGGCCAGACATTTCAAGACTTTGAGCTAATTATTATTAATGACGGCGGTTCCGATGATTTAAAGAGTATCGTGGCCGCTTTTGAGTCCGCAAAGATCAAGTATTACCGGTTAGAAGAAAATTCCGGACCCGCAAAATCCAGGAACGAGGCGATCTTAAACTCGGAAGGAAAGTATATTTCCTTTTTAGATGATGATGACATTTATTACCCCAACCATTTGAGAGAGCTTGTCAAAGTCATGGATGAAGGGCAATACAAGGTTGTCTATTCGAGTACTAAGAAAGTTAATGGCGTGACACGCGACGGGGTATTTAAAGAGGAAAAAGTAAGAGGGATCAGCGATCAGGATTTTAACAAGAATATCCTTTTAAAATACGTATACGTGACAACATGTTCCGCTATGTTTCAACGGGAAATTTTATTTGAAGAAGGTTTATTTAACGGAGATCTGCTGATTTCCCAGGATTGGGATTTTTGGTTAAAGTATGCCCTGAAATTTGAATTTAAACATATCAAAAAGGTTACGGTAGAGTATCGTAAGCGAGGTGATAATCGGACCTCTAAAAACGCGGCCCGGGCGCGCTTTTTAGGCCATCTTGTGTGTCAATACCATTTATATTTTCGAGGCGCCATTTCATTCATGAAATATCATATTCATAGCGGAGAAACAAAGGATTCCAGTCGATTGTATAAGGAGATTCGTGATCTTTATCCGGACCACTTCCGGGTTCCGGAAATCTTCCCGGAATTAATTGACGCGGCCGGTCATTTTAATGATAAGGAATTTCTTTCTTTGCTCGCCAAAGATTATCTGAAAATTGACGCTAAAGGATGCGTGAGGGAAATCAAAAGGTGCCGATCGCTTCCGATGTTTTTTGGAATCGCGCCGAAATTGCCGTTAAAAATATGGAAAGTTGTTCAAGGGGCAATTATGAGATCTATTGAGAATATGTTTAGAAAGCGTAAGGAGATATCGGCAAATGGATGAATTTTATTTTTACGCGCGATATCAGAAGGGCAAGGTTGAAACGCGCGGCAGGCATCATAATTTCCTGGGGCATAGGGTCGATCATACGCCGGGGCGTAAATCCGACGGTATCTTTGTCGAGTGGTCATGGGACGGCAATACGCTTTCTGTGGAAAATGACCGCTATGGCATGTACCCGCTCTACTACTATACCAAGAACGGCGAGATATGCGTTTCGCCCTCGATCACGCGGGTCTTGGCCGAAGGCGCGCCTAACGACCTGGATTACCGGGCATTATCCGTATTCTTGAGGATCGGATTTTTTATCGGCGATGATACGCCGTTTAAGGCAATCCGCGCCGTACCGCCCAACGCTGTTTTCCAATGGACGAACGGGAAACTGGAAGTATCCGGCAAATTCGATTGCGGCGGCTCGCACAAGGAAATACCCTATGATGACGCGCTCGACCGGCACATAGCTTTGTTTCGTCAATCGATCAAACGGCGATTGCCTACGGATGAGAACTTCGCTGTTCCGATCAGCGGCGGGAGAGATTCGCGGCAGATCTTATTTGTTTTAAACGAATTAGGCTACACGCCGAAAAGCTGCATGACATCACGGCTTTTCCCCCCTCAAAATCATGAAGATATCGATATCGCGAAAATAATCACTAAAAGGCTCAATATTGAACACTTCATCTTGGACCAAAAAGACGCTTTTTTTAATACCGAGATGAAAAGAAATGTGGTGACCAATTTTTGCAGCGATGAATTGCAGGAAAGCTTCGGCTGTGCTGATTATTACCGGGGAAAGACAAATGTGCTTTACGACGGACTTGCCGGCGCGGTTGTCTCGGCCGGATTTTTTGTTAATGAACATAAAGTGAATCTGTTGAAGGCCGGGAAACTGCGTGAATTATCCGATGAAATTATTAAAGGTTGGAATAATGATTGCTTTTCTGAGGATGTTTTCAAATCTTTGTTCCGTGACGAATATCAGAAACTCATGGGCCGGGAAGAGGTCATAGAGTATATAACAAGCGAATTAAAGAGACATATGCACACGCCCAATCCGCTGATGCAGTTTGTTCTCTGGAACAGGACCAGGCGTGAGATCACATTATCACCGAATGCCATTTTAGGGAATATCAAAACTGTTTATAGCCCTTATTTAGATCATGACCTGTATGATTTTCTTTCCGCGTTAGATCCTAAATATTTCCTCGACCGCATGTTTCATACAAGAGCGATCCTTCGCGCTTATCCTAAATTCAATGATATCCGGTTTGAAGATAAGAGTATCCCGGGACAGGATCCGAGGGGCTATCGTAATGAATTTGTCGGAAAGCTTTTAGTCCATATCATCAAGGAAATGAAGTCGGCGGGGAAATATACACGGATCGGGTACATGATGCCGAGACTGCTCCAATATTTAGTCAAAGGAAATAACTGGTGGGTCTGTCCTCCGAAAATGCTGTACCTGATCCAATTAGAAAAGACGCGCGTGATGAAAAAAGATAAGATGATCCAGTATAAATCTGAGCTAATCAATAAATAAGAAACGAATGACGGCGAGCCATGGATAATTTAAATATTGAAAATAAAGAAAACAAGACGTTGCACCTTTGGTGCTGGCTGGTCTTTTTTATCTACATCGGGCTAAGAGGCCTTGCCTGGAGTGTCACGGTTCTTCTGGAAGATCCCGACAGTATTTACCTGATGTACGACATTAAGACCTTCATGACTTTTAATTTAAGCAAGATCATCGCGTTGCGCGCGGATGCCACACCGTTGTACCCGTTCTTCAGTGCTTTGTGCAGCCTCCCGGGCTGGTCCGTTGAATTCGGGGCGCGGCTTTCTTCGATGGTCTTCAGCGCCCTTTTGTTTTTCTTTGTATTCCTGATCGGGAACCGGTTCGCCAAGAAATACGCGGTCTTGTTCGGGCTTCTCATATTGAGCTTCAACCCGACATTGATCCCTCTATCGTACAGCATCCTGACGGAGTCATCTTATATTGCTATATGTTATTTGGGCTTGTGGCTGTTTCTTGTTCAATACCGGAATCCCAAGCTGTGGCAATCGGCATTGCTTGGCATTGTATTCGGATTGAGTTTCTTAAGCCGGACCGAGGGGCTCCTGTATATAGCTATTATTCCCTTTATCCAAGTAACCTGTTATTTATTATTCAACCGAAAAGATTACGGCGTTAAGAAGTTAATAGGCTCGGTCCTGCTTTACGTGCTTTTCTTTTCTATTATGGCCGGCCCGCAAATTTGGCGTGTCAGTCAAAGAATCGGAAGGTTTGCCATTAACGGGAGGCAGGTTTGGACACTGATCCTAAAAAACAATGATCAGAAATCCTACCATGAAAAGATCTTGGGACTGGATTATAGCTCAAAGAGGATCAATCTCGGCTATGTTCAAAGCCATCCGGAAGCGATCGATGAGCTTTCCGCGAAAACGGAAATAAAAAGTTTCGTGAAGAATTCTCTTCATGAATTTGACACGCTCTATCAAAAGAATCTCGGTATTTTGATCGGCCCGTTGGGCATAATCTTTTTTGCCTTGGGGCTGCTGGCGCTTTTTCAGGGAGGCTGCCGGTCTGAGTGTTTCATTTTCCTGGCATTTATCGCGTCCGCGCTAGTCGCTCCGCTTATCCATAATGTGACGATACGCCATATCGCGGTCATTGCCCCGCTGATCATGCTTATCGAAGGCGTGGGCATTGCCTATCTTACAAATGTCATTACGGAAGATAAGGCCCCCCGTCATTACGGGCAGGTCCTTGTTCCGGCTGTATCTCTTTGCGCCGTTATCGGGGCCTTCTGCATGCCTCTAAAAACGATTTATCTTGACCAGCCGAAATATAATTTTGACTATAATCCCGCGACAGTGAAACGGTTGGCCGGTCATCTCAATCAATATGCGCGCGAGGCATCCATGGAAGCCCCGAAAATCGTCTCAAGAAAAGGGAACCTGGCTTTTTACGCGAAGATGGAAGGTTTCCCGATTCCCTACACAACTTATGAGAAATTTATAAGGTATTGCGGTTTAAATGAGATCGATTTTATGTTTTTTGAGCACAGATTGTTAAAGAAATATCCGTTCTATCAGGAATGGATATCGAGAGAACAAAAGGAGGGATTGACATTACTGTATCGGGAAATAGATGATTTCAACAAACCGATCGAGCTTTTTTATTTCGATAAAACAAAATTGAGGGGAAATAGAAATGAGCAAATCCAATGATCAAATAAGCGATCAGCAAAGTTGCCGCCTTTCCATTGTTGTGCCGGTTTTCAATGAAGAGGAGAATTTGGATAAACTTTTTGAAGAGTTGCAAAAAACCCTGAATGCTACCGGGCTGACTTGGGAAATTCTGTTTGTCGATGACGGAAGCAAGGACGGCTCGTGGGTTAAGATCAGGAAGTTGTGTGAAGCCAATAAATGTATTAGGGGAATCCGTTTTTCCAGGAATTTCGGGCATCAATACGCTCTTTTTGCCGGATTAGTACAGACGAAAGGGGACGCAGTGGTCACGATGGACGCTGATCTGCAGCATCCGCCCGATGTTATTCCACGCATGATTGAAACGTGGGAGAGTGGAAACAAAATTGTCAATAGTGCCCGTATTGAACCGCGGAAGCTTCCTCTTTATAAAAAGGTGACATCCAAATTATATTATAAAGTATTTTCATTTCTTAGCGGGATTCCCATTGAAAGCGGTATGGCGGACTTCCGCTTATTAGACCGTAAGGTCGTTGACCATATTCTTTTATTCCGCGAGGAAGGACTTTTTTTAAGAGGGATCGTTCAAACGCTTGGTTATACGAGCGCGACTATTGAGTATCAATGCCAGGACCGGTTCAAGGGGGTGAGTAAATATACATTGAGCAGAATGATCAAGTTTGCCTGGACGGGCATTACATCATTCTCCATTGTGCCATTGCGGATCTCAATTATCCTGGGAATTTTTACAAGTTTCGTCGCGTTCTATCAGCTTGGTGACGCCATATATGTCAAATTATTCACGGACAGGGCTGTTCCGGGTTGGGCATCAGCTATTGGGATTGTATCTTTGATGTTCGGGATCCTTTTTATATTGATGGGGATCATCGGGGAATATATCGGACGTATTCTCATTGAGGTCAGGGGCCGTCCGCGGTATCTCGTGCAGGAGCACGCCGGGTTTAACATCTTTGAAAAGGGCCGATTATAATGCTCTTGAGCAAAGACAGTGATTTTGACACGCGGGATTATTTGCGCTCTGAAGAATTGAGGCAATTTATAAAGTTCGGCATTGTCGGCGTTTCTAATTTTATCGTAAGCTTCAGCGTCTACTATTTAATCTTTAATTACGCGAAGTTATCTGTTCTCACAGGCGGAGGTGAGCCGGGTTGGGGGCTATCAGTTGTCAATCTCCTCGATCAATTCGGGATCACATCTCTTGACGGAGCCGTTGCCAATACCTTGGGTTATCTCGCGGGGATACTCAATAGTTATCTTTTAAATAAAAAATGGACATTTAAAATTGTTCACAAAGACCCCCGGCAGTTCCGGCGGTTTATTGTTTTTAACGTTCTTTGCGTCGTATTAAGCACGGCAGGGATCTTTGTCTTTGTGGACTTATTATCATGGCCCTACCGCGTCACGTGGATAGGTGTTAACGGGTCGATAACTCTTTTAAATTTCATCGGGTACAAGCTTTGGGTGTTCCGGGCCTGATGATAAGCGGATTAAATTTGG
>JAGLQN010000091.1 GCA_023136835.1 Candidatus Omnitrophota bacterium
GCGAAAGCGGGCGCGTCGAAGGATCTCCGCTATTTGAGTAGCAGAATTCCATGACGGTAAAGTCATGGATGAATGATGGTCCGTCAATCGCGGATCGAATAACAGAATAATAAAGGGACCATGGGTGTAAACCCATGGGGTTCCAGTATCGACGGACATTACTTCATTAGGACAGGCATGATGAACAATATTAATACGGATATAAATTACAAGAAAACCATTCTCAATACACTTATTGCCGTCGCGCTTTGGGGCATCATCGAATTCTTGTGTTACCGGAGGCCTGTTCTATACACCTATTTAGTTACTGAAGATTATTGGGGGGAGTATGGAACCGCTGTCTGCTGTTTGCTCGCGGCCTTTCTCATAATCTGGGCGATGTTCCGCGATAAAAGTCTTAGAAAATCCGGGTATTTTTTATTTACACTGGGACTTTTCTTTTTGGGGATGGAGGAAATCAGTTGGGGGCAAAGGATTGTAGGAGTAGAAACCCCTCATATCATAGCCCAGTATAATTTTCAGGAAGAGATCAATGTTCACAATTTGTTTAGGCCCCTGCCTTTAGAGTTAATAGCCGCTATTGTTATTTTGGGCTGGATGGTCGCGCTCCCATTCCTGCGGTCGAAATCCAAAATGATGGATCGATGGATTAGTAAACTGGGTATTCCCCTGGTTCCGGTACAGCAATGGCCCTTTTTTATTCTGGTACTTGTCTTTCTTTTTGATCCTGTGACGATCAGATCCGATGAAATCGGCGAATTGTTTTTAGGATTTGCTTTTCTGTTGTTCGCGAAAGATATTTTGATGACGACACCTGGAAAACGGCCGTTGTCTTTTGTGCCGGCCCCTGTTTTAGGGGTCGCGCTGATGATGCTTACCGTAAGCATGACAGGCGTTCTTGTTTCGTGCCGGGCGAACGAAGGCTATTTGAAAAAAACTTTGAACCTTTTCGCGGGAAAGTTTTATCCCAAGGCAGGGGCGTACGCGCAGTCTGAGACGGTGTTCCGGTTCTTAATAGGGAATCCTCAATGGATGACGGAAGAAACTCTTTATGAATACGGCATGGTATTAAGCTCGCAGGGGAAAGAAGAGGAAGCCTCCGGAATTTTCCGGCGGGCGCTCGCGCGGGAATATAAGCGAGCTCAAGAAAATCCGGATAAACCAAAACCGAACCTTAGAGCCGGAAGAATTCTTAAACTGCTTAAGCGGGAGGACCGCGCCCGGATTGAATTTATGAAAGCCATTGAAAAAGATAATGCCCGGTATCCCGAGGCTCAAGAAGATTGGGAGAAGGCGGAAATATTAACTTCTGCCGGAAAAACATATTTCGAAATGGAAGATTATGCTAAAGCGCTGAATTACTTCCGGAAATCATATGATATCTATGAAGCGAAGTCATACCGTGAAATGCTTAACGGCTGGATCGGAAGAAGCGAAAAGGCCCTTAGAAAAGAGTAAATTAAGAAATCGCGAGATGAGTATTTATGAACAAATACAGAATGACTACCAAGCAATATTGGAATTTGTTAATTAACCGGAATGCCGGTGAGAAAGGGAAAAGGATCCATTTTCTTGTCCCTAATTTTCATATCGGATCGGCGATCACCCGGGGTTGTCAAATAAGCGGGCAGCTTAATAAACTCGGGATCTATTCCCGCGTGTTTGAACTGGACTACAGGCCTAAAAAGCTTGAGCAGGTCAAGGATAGTATTTTTATCATTGTTAAAGCGGCATCCCAGAATAGCGCCGATATTTTCTCGATCCTGAAAAAGAATGGAAATATTCTGATCTGGGATCCGTTAGACAGCCTTGTGGAATTACGGAGTGATCCGGAAGCGCGGATGTTCGACGGTGTTATTTTCATGAATGATCAGTGCATCGGCGAGACGGCAGACTACTTCAGGAAGGATTGCCGGTATGGAGTGGTTCCTCATCATTGGGATAAGCGGTGCCGGGTGAATCACGCTTCGCGATACAAATTGTTATATTTCGGTGATACGACGCCGGAAAACATCGCGCCGGAACATATCAGAGAGATCAAGAACCTGCATTGCCTAAGGTGCAATAGCGAGCAACTCTTTATCGATTTACTCCAGGAGATCCGGGATTACAATTGTCATTTTTCTGTCCGGGAAGATCATTCCGAAAGCTTTAAATATAAACCGGCGGTCAAATTATCATTTGCCAGCGCGACAGACTCAAATATTATTTTGAGCCGCGATTATTCGAATCTTGAATTGCTCGACGCGTCTTATCCGTATTATACGAGCGGCGATTTAAAGAGCGTCAAAGAGGCCGTGGCCTATTCAAAGGAGACATACGGGAGTAAAATCTGGGAAAGCGCGCTGGATATGATACGCAAAGTGCGAAAGCGTACATCCATTGAGAGCGTTTGTAGGGACTATATTCAATTGGCGAAGTGTTTTTAGGCTTCTTAAAGAAGGCTTGTAAGGTTTTATGATGAAACATTATGTGTTTATACGGAAATTTCATAAAAGCGCTCATTGGGGCGGATGCGAGAACAGGGTCTGCCGTTATTTCAAGGATGCGGATTACAGCCGGAATCGGATTACCTTGATGGCAACGCATGATATTTTCACGCGGGAATTCTCTAAGAGGGGTATACCCGTTGAGGTGGCAAGTTTTCCGCTTTCGTCAGAAAATAGCTTTATAAAGAACTTTAGGCATATGTTCAAATTATTGAAAGTCCTGAAACCTGATAGGGTCGTTTTTGTGCAGGGATCATTCCTGGACTTCAGGCTGCCGGAGTTTCTCGCGGGATTTTTTATTACGAAAGGCCATGTTTTTTCGCTGGAGGTGTTGGGGGCCCGGGAACCTTCCTTAAAAACCAGCAAACGTTATTTTAAATGTTTTTCAGGACTTGCTTTATGGTGGTATAAGGAAATGTTTTTTTTGGCGTTGAGGGGATGGATCTCTAAGTTAACCCTGGCTGTGGGTGAGGAGGTCAGAGACCGGATGGTGAATTGGTATCATTATCCTAAAGGAAGGGTTTTAACTGTGGCTACCGCTATTGATGTTGAGACGTTTTCGCGCGGTGATGAGATCCGTCATAAAACGCGCCAAAAATATAATATCCCGGAAAAAGATACTGTTATTATCAGCACGGCGCGGCTATCAGGAGAAAAATGCGTTGACCGTCTTATTAATGCCTTCGATCAATTATGGATGGAAAACAGCCGTTGCTGGTTATTGCTTGTCGGCGATGGACCGCTGCGGCCTGACTTGGAAAAATTAGCGAGTGAAAAAGTTTCTTTTGACCGGATAAAATTCCTGGGGTTTAAGGAGAACGTCGCGGATTACCTGAGAATGAGCGATCTATACGTTTTGTCATCAGATATTGAAGGGATCGCCACGGCCGCGTTAGAAGCGATGGCCAGTGAATTAGTGTGTGTCGCGACAAAGACGCCGGGTCCCAGCGAGATTATACAAGACGGTGTCAACGGCTATTTGGTGGAAAAAAACCGGGCAGGAGTTTTAAACGGGCTTACAAAAGCTGTTGCCCTTTCTGATAAGCAAAGAAATGAGATGGCAAGTAACGCGCGGAAATTCGTTCTGGAAAAGCACACGGTGATCCCTTACAGGAACAATGCTGTTGAGTTATTGGGATTAGGTGATCCAAGGAAATAATGGAAACAAGAAACCCGAAAAATTTTATAAGCGTAGTGGTCTGCACGTATAACCGCTGTGAGAGTTTAAAAGAAACTCTTGAAAGCGTGATCAAGCAGAAGCGCCGGGATGATTTTGATTATGAGGTGCTTCTTATCGACAATAATTCGACAGATCAGACGAAAGAGTTTGTCCAGGGTCTCATGCGGGGACCTGATAACAGGGTAAAATATGTTTTTGAAAAAATGCAAGGCTTATCATTCGCGCGCAACAGGGGTATTGGCGAGGCTTTGGGAGATATCATTGTTTTTACGGATGACGATGTTGTCTTGAGCGAGGATTGGCTTCTTCAATTATGGACTTGTTTTAAGGAAAATGATTGTGATGCCGTCGGGGGTCGGATATTGCCGGTATACCCAGAGAAGACACCCCAATGGATCAAGGACCACGCGGACCTTCTTTCGGGGCCGATCGTAAAGCATGATTACGGTGAAGAAACAAAAGTTTATCAGACGCCGCAGATGAAGCCTTTCGTTGGCGCTAATATGGCTTTTAGAAAGGAGTTATACAATGAGCGCGGATTTTTCCGGATCGATATTGGGGCCGGTAAGGGAACTGTAGGGGATGATACTGAGTTCTATTTCAGGTTAGCGCGGTCACATAAAAAGATCTTTTACTGCGGCAGGGCCCTTGTCTGGCATCCGGTTGATGAAAAAAGAATGAATCTCCGGTATATCGCTAAATACAAAATGTCATTCGGGCGGTATCTTGTCTTGATCGATGATCAGGTTTTAGCGGCGGACAAATTGGTTTACTATTTCGGGATTCCGCGCTATGCCATCCGGGAAGTCACGCAATCCGCATTCAAGCTGCTTTTCAATATTTTCAACAAGAGAAAGTTTATAGAGCTATGGAACTCTTTGTTTCTCCATGCCGGGATCATTTCACAATTTAGGAGAAATTATAAGCAGGCGCGTCAGCCGTCAACGGATGTGAATATTTTACAAAAAGTAAGACGTCTCACGAAACTTTTATTTTGCTGGTCTCTTTATTATACGGGAGGACTGTATTTATTTATTAAGTATGTCTTCTTGAAAAAGAAAAGCTTTCCGGCTGTGATCATGAATTATCATAGTTTTTCTTCGGAGGATAGCGGGATAATCGATCCCGGAGCAGCCGTAAACCTCTCATTGGATAAATTCCGGAAGACTCTCGATTTTATTTTGAAGTATTTCGATGTTATTTCCCTGGATGCCTTGGTGGACCATCTTAAAACGGGCAAGGATTTTGACAGGCCGGTTATCGCCGTTACTATTGATGACGGTTATAGGGATAACTATACGACAATGTTCCCGGTCTTAAAAGAAAAACAGATCCCGGCTACGATATTCTTGGCCGCCGGTTTTATCTCAACAGAAGAGAAGATATGGGTGGACAGGTTATTGGAAGCTATATCAAAGACGAAAGAGCGCGATTTAAAACTCCAGGGAAATCATGACGGGGCGGGCATTTACGACCTTTCAAGTAAGGCCCAGAAATATGCTTCCTATAATACGCTCGCGGGGTGGCTTAAAGGATTGCCCGTTGGGGAGAGGAAGGATGCTCTTTCTAAAATAGAGGAGAAATTAAACTATCAGCCGTCTAAAGACCGTATAATGCTCGATTGGGAAGAAGTGCGGGAGATGGAGAACGCGGGAATCACTTTCGGGGCTCATTCCGTGAGTCATCCCATACTCTCGCGCATGCCTGTTGAAGAAGCCAAACAAGAAATTCTGGAATCAAAGCGTCAAATTGAGAAACATCTTGGCCACGCGATAAAACATTTCGCGTTTCCCAACGGCCGCGCTGAAGATTTCATTGCCGAGTTAGGCCAATTTTGCCGGGACACCGGTTTTGCAAGCATCAGTTCAACGGAGTATGGAGCTAACCGGGAAGCTGAGGACCGTTGGTTCCTTAAGAGGGTTTGTCCTTGCTGGCCGATGAGTTTATTTCGGGTATATCTGCTGAGAGCATTTTATAGGAAATAGTTTCGGAAGGTTCAATATGTCATCAAAATCTAAATTATTAGCAAAAAGTTCCGCTTTACGGATAAGCCTTTTTATTACAAATATCGTCATAGCGTTTCTTTTGATGCCTTTTATCATACATTTCCTGGGAGACAGAATGTATGGGCTGTGGGTGGTGGTTGGATCCGTGCTGGGTTATTACTGGCTTGTTGATTTCGGGATCAGCACGGCTGTTGAACGCGGAATTTCAAGAGCCGTCGGGAAAAAAGATAATTATGAGATCAATATTGTTGTCAACACGGGTTTATTCCTCTATTCCCTTGGGGGCCTGACGATTTTGCTTATTTCCGCAATTGTCGCTTACGCGATGCCATATTTCATAAACAATATTAGCGATGTTATCATTTTCCGGCAAGTCTTTATCATTTTGGGTTTGAGTTTCGCCTTTAATTTTCCCATGCGCGTATTCTCGGGGATCTTAAGATCGTTTTTGCGCTTTGATATGGTTAATATCGCAAATTTCGGATTAGTTATTTTAAGGGCCTCTCTGATTTATTGTTTCCTGAAAATGGGTTACGGGATCATCGCTCTGGCATGGATAACCCTAGGTACCGATGTGGTTTTCCGGGTCACCCTTTATATATTAGTCAGAAAGATATATCCCCAATTAAGGTTTTCAAAGAGCTTAATTCAAATTTCCAAGATTAAGGGGCTTATTAAATACAGCAGCTTTGTTTTTATGAATCAGGTATCGCAGCAGATGCGTTTTAATATTGATAATCTTGTTATCGTCGCCTTCATGGGGTTGAGCCATGTCACTTTATATTCTATCGCGTCGCGGCTGATCCGTTATTTTATGAATTTTATGTCCAATGCTTTAGGGATGATGATGCCGTTATTCAGCCGGTATGAAGGCAGCGGAAATTATGACGCGATCCGTGAGAAGTTTGTATTTATCACAAAAGTAAACGGCTATTTATCCATTTTGGTCGCGAGCGTCCTTGTGATCTTTGGAAGATTCTTTATTGAGCGATGGATGGGGGAAGACTATATCTATGCCTATAATATTTTAGTGGTATTAATTATCGGCATATTGGGCGGTCAAATGCAGCGGTCGGTTTTTGAAGTTCTTCACGGCATTTCTAAGCACCAAGTTTCTGCTGTCGTTAATTTAGGCGAGGCGTTTTCTAATGTTATCCTTAGCATTCTCCTGGTTAAAAGATTCGGTTTAATGGGTGTTGCTTTTGGAACAACGATACCTCTGCTTATTAAACTGTTTTTGTTTTTGCCGCAACATATATGTTCGGTTCTCAATATCAGTTTAAGAAAATATTATATGGAATGTTTGATCGGCGTGGTTGCGCGCTGCGCTCTATTCGTCGGAATACCCTATTTGTGCTATCAAAGCTTTATCCGGCCTAATTATTTAAATATTTTCCTGCTCGCGTGTCTGCAAAGTTGTATTTTTATGATACTGGTCTATATTCTGGGATTTAAGCATAGCGAAAATCAAATGATCAGGGGTGTTCTCAAGGGGACAAAAATCGCCAAGTTTATCCCAAAGGCGCTATTGGCATGATCAAATTATTACGGGGGCGAAGATAAGGAGATGGCCGGGATGTTCGCTAAATTGGAAGAGAAAATTCTTAATTCGTTAACAAAGGAGCCGGAGGTAATCCGCCAGCCGGTGGATCAAGAAGATTGGGATCCGCGCGAGGGCCTCGCGATATTGACTGAGGTTTTTCCTGATTTCCTCGATCATATCAGCGGCAAGACGATCATAGATTTCGGGTGCGGAGGCGGAGGCCAATCCGCGGCATTAGCCATGTCCGGGGCGAAGCGGGTCGTAGGCGTCGATATTAATGACAAGTCATTATTAAAGGCGAGAGAATTGATCCGCGGATTAGACTTAGAGAAATCGGTTGAATTTCGCAATAACATCGGGTCCGATGAGGTCGGTCAATTTGATATTGTTATTTCGCAAAACAGCATGGAGCATTTTTTTGATCCGGCCGGCATCCTCGCGACAATGAAGTCGGCGCTAACGCCTGAGGGCGAGCTCTTTGTAACATTCGGTCCGCCGTGGTTCGCTCCTCACGGAAGCCATATGAATTACTTCCTTACGATTCCCTGGGCCAATATCATTTTCTCACAACGGGCCGTCATGAATGTCCGCGGGAATTTCCGGGATGACGGGGCCACGCGCTATGAAGACGTTGAATCAGGGCTTAATAAAATGAGCGCGCGCAAATTTGAACATATTATCAAAGAATGCGGAATGGAAACGCGCTATAGGAAATATGATTGCGTCAAGGACATGGATTTTTTAGGTCATCTCCCATTGTTCAGGGAGTTATTTATCAACCGGATCAATTGTATTTTGGTTAGGAAAAGGAATGAAAAATGATCACAAAAGCGGCTTGCCAGTGTAAATATTTATATCGCGACTTAAAACGATGGAAATACCGATCGCTCAAAGAATTATTTTACATATTTCTCGAGCAGGGTTTCTGGGCGACGATTTTCTACCGCGTGAGCAGGATGTTATTTGTTATTGACGCGCCTATTCTCAGGATCTTCCTGCGGCTGATCGCCATCGTGTTACAAAAATTTTCAGAGATCTTTCTTGGCGCGGCTATTATCCCCACGGCGGATATTGGCCCGGGGCTCTATATTGGGCATACAGGAGTCATCCGCGTGCATCCCGGCGTAAAGGCGGGGAAAAATTTAAGTATCGGTCCCTGCACGATCATAGGTGAGAGGGGAGTCGGTAAGGGAGGCGTTCCTGTTATCGGGAATAATGTTTATATCGGAACGGGATGTAAGATTCTGGGAGCTGTTAAAATCGGTAATAATGTCAAGATCGGCGCGAATGCCGTTGTTATTAAAGATGTTCCTGATGGCGCTACAGCCGTTGGTGTTCCTGCCAGGATTATACAGTGTAAAGAGAAAGGACAAGGGGTATGATCGGTTTCGTAAAGAATTTAGCTCCGGTGGTTCTGTATGTAGGAGGTATATTTCTTATATTAAGGGCCTTGACAGGGAAGACGGAATGGCTTTTATGGTTTGTGATCGCCCTTTTGCCGTTGCGTAATATTATTGAAAAACTGCACATGTACCCGCTTGGAAAAGATCTTGTGGATATTTTTATCTTGATCCTGCTGGTGGGAACGGTCGTTAAGAACTTTACAGATAAACAAACAATTTCCAACAAGTCGCCGATCAATACGATCGTCGTCATTTTCATAGGGTATACTTTTTTATCTCTTCTCCAGGGGTCCTTTCATCTGAACTCTTTTAAGTTATTTGATCTTATGGACCCGCGCGTCCAAGCTTGGAAAAATCTATGCGCGCTTCCCGCGCTTTATTTCATAACGTTAAGCAATATCAGGACTAAAAAACATGTCTGGATAACGGTCGTTGTTATGTGCGTCAGTATGGTTTTAATGAATTATTATTTAACTCAGCAAATCGCCTGGTATTCAAGTATTGTTTCCCGGAAAAAAATTCATGGCACTTTTTCCTATTTAGGCCCTAATGAAGTGGCCGCCTTTTACGCTCAGTATACGGTCCTTCTTTTAAGCCTTTGCTTTATGATGAAGCGTGGGAAAATGAAAATGATGTTATATGGTTTGATGTTCTGGAATTCATTCATCGTGATGTTTTTATTTTCCCGGGCGTCTTACGGCGCCTTCGCGATCGGATTGTTTTTTCTTTTCGCGATCAAAAAAAGAGTCCTTCTCATCCCGCTGATCCTTGTTGTCTTTTTCTGGCAGGTCGCTTTGCCGGATAAAGTACAAGACCGCATCACGGAGACGGCCAATGAATACGGTGAGTTAGACCGCTCATCCGAAGCGCGGTTGGTATTGTGGCAGCATGCCCTTGATTTATTTTCTGAAAGCCCGGTCATTGGCGTTGGGTACCGCACTTTCCGGTACTCAAGCTTCAAGCATATGGACACACATAATACCTATTTGAGAACCTTGGCTGAACAAGGCCTTGTGGGCATCTTCATTTTCCTGTTTCTGTTATTTATATTTTTTGTGCAGGGCGTTAAACTTTTTTCAGGCGGGGAGGACGGTGAATCAAGAGGGTTAGGATTAGGATTTATGATGTGTGTTATTGTTTTAATGGTCAATAATTTCTTCGGCGACCGGTGGAGCTATATTGAGGTCAGTTCTAACTTATGGGTTTTTGCCGCTTTGGTTTCCAGATTGATCATTATCGATATTGATCCAAAAGATAATAAGGCTGTCGCGGGAAGGCGAAGGTAAATTTATGTTAACGGCATTTGATGCCTATAAAAAAATTCCAGGCGGCGTTAAAGATACTCTTAAATGGGTTTACAGCCGGGTGCCTTTGAGGTTAAGGCTCGGTGAGGAATTCTTCCGCCAATGCCGTTTTCTCGAGGAGTCGCAATGGTGGTCCGCCCAAGAATTGGAAAACTATCAGAGTGAGCAGCTGAGGCTCTTGGTCCGGCACGCCTATGATCATGTTCCTTATTATCATGACCTGTTTAAGTCGGCCAATTTGCTCCCGGATGACATTGGATCTGTCAAGGACCTGGTCAAGATCCCGGTCTTAACAAAGGACATGATACGGAATAATCTTGAGCGTTTAAGGGCAAGGAATTTTAGGGATAATGAGGTCGTGAAACTCTATACGAGCGGGACCACCGGTAAGCCGTTGACATTATATTATAATAAAGAACGCGATTATTTGAATTTTGACCCTTATATTTGGCGGTATTTTGGCTGGGCCGGCCAAAAGCTCGGAGGTCGCGCGGCCAAGCTTTCCGCCTGGACTCTTCCACCGGGAAAAGTTTATTCTTACAATCCCGTCAGGAACCTTTTATTGCTTTCGGCGTACGCTTTAAGTGAGAGTAATGTCAAGGAGTACGTCGAAGGTTTAAAGAGATATAGTGTGAACTATTTAGTGGGATACCCCAGCAGCATTGAGCTGATGGTCAAATTTCTGAAGGCAAAAGGAATATCGCGGCCGGTAAACCTCAAGGGCGTTTTCTGCCATTCGGAATGTCTCCATGATTGGCAGCGCGCCGGTATTGAAGAGTTTTGGGGGTGTAAATGCTTTGATTGGTACGGATTGGAAGAGCGCGTCATTTTAGGTGTCGAGTGTGAACAGCATAAAGGATTGCATCTTTGCTCAGATTACGGTATTACGGAGTTTGAGGATGATCAAAAAAGCGGATTTAAAAGGATCATCGCGACAAGCTTAACGAACTATGCCATGCCCCTGATCCGCTATGATACCGGGGACGTCGGTTATCTTCTCAATGAGCGCTGTTCCTGCAAACGCGGCTTTCCTTTGTTCTGCCTGCAGGGCGGACGGGAAAAAAGTTTCGCGATCGGGAAAGACGGGGCGCATATCCCGGTTGCGAATATTGACATTCCAAATGTTACGAACCATATTGTCCAATTCCAGTTCGCGCAAAAGAAACGCGGGGTTATGGAACTTCGTATTATCAAAAAAAGTGAATTCCAGGAAACCGATTTAGAAAAGATACAAAAGAAACTGGAGGAAAAATTCGGCGGCAATATGGATATTGAGATTATTTTTACGGAACATATTCATCAAACAAAGAACGGAAAAACATCGATCTATATACAGGAAATCAAAAAGGAAAACAGTTATGGAATCCGTAACTAAATTAAAACCTGATTTTTATCGCGAAGTCATTAACGAATCTGCCGGGCTTAAAGGCTATATTGTGGTGCATCGGCAAGCCAACGGTATCGCAACCGGCGGCATCCGCATGGCCCCGAATGTTACTTTAGATGAAATCGCTAACTTAGCGTATGAAATGACCATGAAATATGCTTTCTTCAAGATAAAAAAAGACGGCGCAAAAGCGGGTATTACGACTTCCGGATTGGAAACCGATGAGCAGAAAAAGGTCCTGCGCAAAGCGTTTGGAGAGGAGATCAATGATCTAATAGGGGGCGGAAAATATTTTCCCGGACAAGACCTGGGAACTAATGCCGCGGATCTTCAGGAGATATTGTTCGGGGCAGGAATCCATTTTGTCAAGCGTAAGGATGAGATCGACTCAGCGTATTTTACCGCCTTTACGGTTTATTTAACGCTCCGGGAGATCCTTAGCGCGCGAAATAGGAATATCAAAGAAACGTCGTTTATTATTGAAGGGTTCGGGAAGGTCGGAGAGCATCTCGCGAAGCTGGTTTTTGCTGATGGAGGGAAGATCCTGGGACTATCTACGGTTGATGGCGCTGTTTTTGACGCGCGAGGCCTTGATGTTATAAAGATGAGCAATCTGAAAGCGGAATATGGTGACCGCGCTGTTAAGCAGTATGACAAGGATACAGAGATCCCGAAAGAGGAGCTTTTTAGCAGAGAAGCGGATGTTTTTATTCCCGGAGCGCGGCCGGACAGCATTAATCCGGAGAATGCCGGCGATCTAAAGTTCAAGGTTATTGTCCCGATCGCAAACATTGCCGCAACGCAGGAAGTTGAGCAGATGCTTTACAAGCGGGAGATTATTTTTGTTCCCGGGTTTGTTTCGAATGCCGGAGGCATACTCAGCTATTATTTCAGCGAACAGAGATTTGACAACGAAACAGTTAAGGATATTATTTTAAATGGTTTTTCGGCAAATGTAGGAAGGCTCATCGCGGAAGCGAAGGACCGAGGCAGGTCAATACCGGATGTCGCTCGAGAACGCTGCTCGCATAATATGCAGTTAGTTGAAAAAGAGCGCAATATGTCCTTTATTGAGAAGACTTCTTTGCCGAGGATGTTATGGATGTTCTATAAATTCCTGGCCAAAGTCAAAGCTGACGCTCTATTGAGAAAATTCGCCGTTAAATATATTACAAACAGGCACTTTTAATGGTTCGGCGCGCTTCGCTTGCTCACCATTGGAACAGAACGCCGAACTATCCTGAGCAAGCGAGCGAAAGCGAGCGCGTCGAAGGATCTCCGCTATTCGAGCGGCAGAATTCCATGATTGTAAAGTCATGGATGAATGATGGTTCGTCGATCGCGGATCGAATAACAGAATAAAAAGGAGCCATGGGTATAAACCCATGGGGTTCCAGTACTATGAAAATACTTATCCCAGACCACACGCCCCCCAAAGATATTGAGAAGCTCAAAGCCATGTCTTATGACGTCGAGCTTGTTATTCTAAGGGTTGTTATTAAAGAAAACATTACACGCAAAATTCTCAGAAATATTGCAAGCCGTGTTCTTTCCTACGGGCTCTATGAACGGATCGAACGTGTATGCGGGCCTCAAAGAAAATACTTCTTTTACGCGGATGGAAAACTTCTGGTGAGCCCATTGGAAGATATTGATGTTTTCCTGGTTTCTTGGGTTGTTGATAAGGATGCCTTTAAACAAGTCATCCCGTACTTGCCTAATCTCAAGTGGATACATTCGATAAAAACAGGTATCGATTATCTGGATCCTGATTTTACTGAAAAAAATAAGATAACCGTGACAAATTCCCGGGGCGTGCATTCAGAAAGAATCGCGGAGTTTGCTTTGGCGTGCTTGTTTAGTATTTCAAAACGTATTTACCGCCACATTGACCTTAAACGCCGGAAAAAATGGGGGGAAATAGAGTCCGTCGACCTAAAAGGGAAAACGGTTGGCATTTTAGGGGCAGGAAGTATTGGAAATGCCGTTGCGGCGAAATGCAGTGCTTTGGGCGTTAAAGTGATCGGATGCGATCTTAAGTCAAGCGCGAATGATAATTTTTTAGAGATCATGGCGCTGGACCGGTTAAGGGAAGTTATCGAGAGGTCGGATTTTTTTATTATTTGCCTTCCCTTAACACCTGAAACAGAGGGGTTGATCAGTTTTAAAGAACTTTCCTTCATGAAGAGGAGCGCGTTTATTATTAATTTGGGCCGGAGTACGGTCATTAATGAGAAAGCTCTCATTAAGGCTCTTGAGGAAAAGGCCATAGGGGGGGCGATTTTTGATGTCTTCCACAATAAAATGCAGCTTCCTAATCATCCTTTTTACAAGTTTGATAATGTTATTTTAACGCATTATAGCGCGCACGCGTCGGAATCGTCGCAAAGAGAACTTTTCGAACTTTTTATCATGAATATGGAGCGTTATCTTAAAGGCCAGGAGCTATTGAATGTTGTTTCTTAAAAAACTATCTTTTTTCATTAAGCGTGCTCTGCAGCGTCTCTTAGGCGCTTTTCCGGCCTATCATAAATACTATATAAACTATCTTATGAAGGAAAAATTTATTGAGAATTACGATTTTCTAAATAAAAGCCAATGGTTTTCCGCTGAGAAAATAGCTAGTTATCAACAGGAAAAGCTCTCTGAAATGATCAGATATAGCTATAAAAATGTCCCCTATTATAAGGACCTGTTTGATCGCGAGGGCATTGATCCTGGTGAGATAAGAACCGTTGAAGATCTTAGAAAGATCCCGATCGTCGATAAATATAAAGTCCGGGATCAGCCGGAGGATTTCAGAGCATCCGGCTATGAACAGTTTAATCCAAAAACAAATAAAACCAGCGGGTCAACAGGAACACCATTCAAAATATTAGTAGACCAGGCCGTTGTTTCGTTTGTCCACGCGGTGATTTGGCGGCACTATAACTGGGCGGGATGCCGGTTTCACGATAAGTCGGTCTATATGGGCCCGCCGTTTGATTATGAAACCGGAGAAATTGACTTAAAAAATCTTTATCAACTGGACTCGACGGGAAAAATATTAAAACTTAATACAGGGCTTATGAATAAGGAAACACTGCCGGAACTTTGCCGCCTGTTAGAAGATTTCAAGCCCGATCATATACACGCTTATCCTTCGATCATTTCCATATTCGCGCAGTACTTATTAAAGAACAAGTCGTATGAGATCCGTCCCGAATCGGTTATTTTACGCGCGGAGAAAGTCTATCCTGAGCACCGGGACCTTGTTAAGAGCGCGTTTGGCTGCCCTTGTTTCGAATTATACGCGATGTATGAATATATTACTTTTGCCTCGGAATGCGACCATCATAGCCTTCACCTTAATGAGGAAATGGGGATCACCGAAATTATTAAAGATGGTAAGCCGTGCGCGCCCGGGGAGGTTGGGGAAATAGTAGGGACAACCCTTTTAAACCATTCAATGCCGTTGATCCGCTATGCGATGGGTGATTACGGACGCATTAAAAAAGAGACGTGCGCGTGCGGGCGTCAATCGCCTATTCTTGAGGTTACGGGCTCGCGGGCGAAGGACCTGATCGTGACGGAAAAGGGTTATTTCAATGTGATGTCCGGAGTGCCGCTGATTATCGAAGGGGTGAATGAAGGGATCAATCACGTTCAATTTTACCAGAAAGACATGAAAAATCTTATTATCCGTTTGGTCAAGAAGGACAAGGCGGTCAATTTAGATGAATCTCAGATCAAAAAACGCGTCGGGAACTATTTCAGGAACTCCATTAATATTTCCATTGAATATGTCGACAGCATTGCGCGCACGAAGTCCGGCAAGTACAAATATGTCGATTCAGAAGTGCCTTTAGAAATTTAAGTGAAATGAAAGGGGCAGTATGCCGATTGTTAAAAAAATAAAGCGGATCATCGTCAGAGTTCTTGCGCGATTGCCCTTTTCCCATCAGATTTACCTGTTAAAAAGGCACGGGATAAAGTTCTTTGTCTATAGAGGGATCGTCCGAAGGCATGAGCGTTACTCATTGGAAAGAATGAACGCGTATCAGAAGGCGAAGCTGAGCAAATTAATACGCCATGTCTATGAGAAGGTGCCTTATTATCGCGGTGAATTTCAGAAAAGAAATCTTACTGTCAATGACATCCAAGACGCTGAAGACCTGGCTAAGCTTCCGATGATCGATAAGAATTTTGTTAAGGATCATATCGAATTATTCAAAGCTGATGATTTTAAAAGATATCATCCGGTTGAACAACATACAAGCGGGTCAACAGGAAGGCCTTTTAAATTTTATGTGGATAACAACATCATCTCATTTGTCGATGCTTTAGGGTGGAGGCGGTTTAATTGGGCCGGCTATTATTATAATGATCCCTTTGTGATCGTTCGCCAGCCTATAGGATACCGCTCGCGAGCAGTCGAAACTCAAAAGCGGTATTTTTATGATCCGTTAACAAAGATGCTTGAGATCAACACACATTTATTGAACGATGACCACGGCCTTTCTAAGGCCTTTGACATTATTGAACAGCACGATGTTTCTGTTCTCATTACATATCCATCGTATATGTTTTATTTGTCGGATTTCGCGCGCAGAAACAATATTAAAATGAGTTTCAAATCGGTCATATCAGGCGCGGAAAAACTCTATCCTCAACATCGGGAGGTTATGAAAGAGGTTTTCCAGGCGAACGTTTATGACTTTTTCGGGATGGAGGAACGTTTATTCTATGCCGCGCAATGCCCGAAGGGAAATATGCACGCGTTCTTTGATTCCGGGATATTAGAGATCATTAAAGACGGGAGACCGTGCCGGCCGCAAGAAGTCGGAGAGTTTGTTGTTACGGGCCTTCATAATTATTCCATGCCTCTTATGCGCTACGCGACGGGTGATTACGGCTGTTTTCTCGATAAACAATGCGCGTGCGGTTCTCGAATGCCGCTTATAAAGGTCGTCGGGGGAGGGAATAAAGACTTAATTGTGACCCGAAGCGGGATGCGGGGCATTTCACCTTCGCACGCTTTTTTAGAAAATGAAAGCGAGAAAATTAAGGCGTTCCAGATCTATCAGGACAATATAGATGAAGTCGTATTAAAAATCGTTAAAGGGATCGCCTATACGCAAGACGATACGGTTAGTTTGGAGGAAAAATACCGCGATCTTTTAAATAATGAAGCCAGGGTTAAGGTCGTGTTTGTTGATAAGATCGAGCGGGAAGCTTCAGGGAAGTACAGATTTGTTCTGTCGAAAGTTTATAAGGACAAATTCAAAAATCTAGCTTAGAAATAGAGTTAATGATATGTCAAAAGTTAGCGTTCTAATTCCGGCTTATAATCCTGTGAAAGAGCATCTGCATGAATGCTTAGAGAGTGTATTCGCTCAGTCGTTCAAAGATTGTGAGGTTATTATTGTGGATGATGGTTCAAGTGTTGATGTGAAAGAGATGTTATTGCCTTTCGCGGATAAGGTCAAATATCTGCGTAAGGAAAATGGTGGGGCTAATTCCGCAAGATTATTAGGTTTGCAGGAATCCCAGGGAGAATATATTGCCTTGATCGATAATGACGACTTATGGGTGCTGGATAAACTGGAGAAGCAGGTTAAATTTCTGGATGAATATCCTGAAGTTGATTTAATATTCTCAAATTTCCAGAATTTTAATAGTGATGGACCGATAGGAAGGAATTTCTTTGATCAAAATAAGGTGATCCGTGGCATGTCGCATAAAACAGCATTAAAAGCCGGTTCAAATTGCAAGATTTTCACGGAAGATGTTACTTATGATTATCTGAGAGGGGATTTTATTATCCAGTGCACCTTTATGGTCCGAGTAAAAACTTGTAAGGAATTAAAAATATTCGAAACAAGCGCTTATGTTAGGGAGTTTCATGAGTTCGGGACTCAATCTATCCATTTATTGGGTTTAGGGTATATTGATGAGGTGCTGGCACACCGCCGTATTCACGGGACCAACACAACTCTTAATATGGAAAAAGTCTTTCTGAGTACGATCGAGATTTATCAGAAAGCACTTGGGTATTCTTGGATGGACGCGCAATGCAGAAAATATCTTAAGAAGGAATTGATTAAAGCGCAATTTTTACTTGGTAAATATGATTTTGTTAAAGGGGATTTTGAAAAAGCAAGAGAAGTATGGGAACGGCTTCTTGGACAGGGATTTCATCTGAGGTCGATGACGTTGTTATATTTAACCTATATAATATCTCCGAGCGTTGTTCTTCAATTAAGTCAAACAAGAAATCAATTTCTATCGATTTTAAGGCTGAACAAAAAATCTAGAGTAAAGTCAGGGTCATGAGAAAAGTTTTAATATTAGTCGATGTGTTTTACTCGATAAATGGTGGGGCGGAGAGGCAGATTGTTGAGCTTCTAAAAAATATAGATAAAAATGAATATAAAATCTATATCGCCTGTTTTTCGGGCTATCGGCGCTTTTTCAAGCAATTGGAAACTTTCGGGATCAAGATTATTCATCTGCATATTAAACGTATTTACGATTTCCGGGGATTAAGACAAGGATTAAAGTTCGCGAGATTTCTGAAAGATGAGAAAATTGACGTTCTTATGACCTATCATTTCGGTTCTGATATTTGGGGTTCCGTTTTTGGAAAATACGCAAGAGTTCCGGTGATTGTATCCAATAGGCGGGATGCCGGTTTTTGGAAAAACTGGGCGCATGTGTTTTCGTACAAGATTTTGGATAAATTGGTTTCCAAAATCGTTGTTGTCTCAAACGACGTCCGGGAAGCTGTTTTAAAGTCAGAAAGGGTCGGCTCCGAGAAAATCGTGGTCATTCATAACGGAATTAATCTCAAGCGCTTTAATAGCCAAAGCAGCCCAAGCGCCATGAGAGATGAGTTGGGGATATCAAGAAGTTCAAAGGTGATCGCATGTGTCGGGAATTTGCGTTCTATTAAAGGGCATAAGTATCTTATTGAAGCCATCAAGCGCATTGTTGGGAAATTCCCGGAAGTTTGTCTTCTGATGATCGGCGGAATGGGAATGAAAGAGAGGCAATTAAAAGAGATGTTGAAAGATCAAGCGAACAAATTGGGGTTGGAAAACAATATTCAATTCTTAGGTCTAAGAAGAGATGTTCCCGAAATTCTCAAGAGCGTTGATATTTGCGTATTGCCTTCATTAAGCGAAGGGCTGTCGAATACGCTTCTCGAATATATGTCCGCCGGGAAACCCATTGTGGCAACTCATGTCGGGGGCAATCCGGAAGTCATTTCCGACGGTATAACCGGATTGCTGGTCAATCCTTCGGATCCGGAGGATTTAGCCGATAAACTATTGTATTTTTTAAAAAACCCGCGAGAATGCGAGCGCTTTGGTTCTAAAGCGAGGGAAAATGTTATCGAGCGCTTCAGTATTGAAGAGATGGTCCAGAAATATGAGCGGCTGTTTAGCGGCTTATGCAAAGAGAAGAGTTAAACAATGATCAAAGAATCCGAGAAAAATCCGGCGATCGTCCTCGGGCTAAGTGCTAACGGTCTGTCGGTCGCAAGATCGCTAGGCCGCAAAGGGATCCCCGTGATCGGTGTCGATAGTTCATCTTGCGGGCCCGCGCGGTTTTCACGGTATGTCCGGGAATTTATTCTTGCTCCCGGGACCGGATCGGGCGAGGAATTGCTTGGCGCTCTTTTATCGATAGGCAAGCGGTTTTCCCGCAGGCCTGTCTTATTGGCGACGGCCGACGAATATGTTTCTTTTGTATCGGCGAACCGGAATGAGCTGGTCCAGCGCTTTGATTTTCTTTTTTCATCCCCGGAAATTATCGAAAGTTTTCTCGACAAGCGTAAAACTTCCGAATTCTGCGAAACGCACAATATTCCTCATCCTAAAACATTCTTTTTGGAACATGATGAGCTGTTGGAAAAGGTGTTAGGCACCATTGAATATCCGTGCATTATTAAGCCGCAGGATTCACATATTTGGAGGCAGTATTTTGATGAAAAGAAGGCTTTCGTTGTTAACTCCGGTAAGGAATTGGCGGATGTCTATGATCAGGTAAAGGCGCACCGGCTTAATGTCGTCATCCAGCAGATCATTCCGGGGTCCGATAATAATATCTATCAGTTTCTGGCTTTCTGTAATAAGAAATCAGAGATCCTCGCGTCATTTTGCTGCCGCAAGATCCGCCAGTATCCACCGCACTTCGGTATTGCCTGCCTGTGTGAAAGTGTTGAAAATCCTTTGATTGTCGAGATGGGAAAAAAAGTGTTAGGCGCAATGCCTTACAAGGGAATGATCGCTCTTGAGTTTAAGATCGATGGGCGGAATCAGCAGCCCATATTTTTGGAGGCGAATTTAAGGACATCTTTTTTTGGTGAACTCGCGGTAGCTTCCGGCGTGGATTTTCCGTATTTGATCTATAGAAATCTTGTTTTCGGCGAGCATACGGTAAGAGAAAATGATTATGTGAAGAACGTTAAGTTATGGAATATTGAGTTAGATCTGGGATGTTTGTTTCGTTTAAGAAAACAGGGAGAAATAACCTTTTTAGAGTGGCTCAAGGGATTAAAAGCAAAAAAAATAGCGCATACGTATTTTGCTTTTGATGATTGGGGGCCGTGGTTTATTGTCTACGCAAAACTCGTAAGAGTCGTTTTCACCAAAATGACCGGAAAAATTTTTAGTTATTTTAGGCGTGATAAGAAGATAACGTTTAAGAAAAAAGGTATCAATGTCCTGCATTTGATCAGTAGCAGTGGTTTGTTCGGGGCGGAAAACATCGTATTGTCTTTAGGGAAAAATATACGAGATAAAACATATCATTCTATTGTGGGAGCTTTACATGATCCGAGGCGCCCTGAACCTGAGATTATCGAAAAATCCAGAGAATTAGGAATTGAATCATGCTTTTTCAAGTGTCATGGCCGCTTTGATTTAGGGGCTGTATTCCGGCTGAAGAAATATATCATAGAGAACGGTATTGATCTTTTGCACACGCATAACTACAAGTCGGACGTGATCGGGTTTCTGGTTTCCCGGCTGACGGGGGTTCCGGTCATGGCCACAGCGCACGGATTTACCGACATGACGCGCTCGGTTTCTCTTTATGAAAAGCTGGACCGATGGGTCTTGAAATCTTTTTTCAAAAGGATCGTTGTTGTGACAAACAGCATGCTCAAAGATTTTCCAAAAGAGAAAAAGCGTGTTATCTCCAACGGGGTCGATATCGGCCAATTGAAAAGAGACGAATCCAGGGGGCATGAGACGCGCAGGCTATATCACATTGGGAATGAAGATATTGTTATCGGAACTGTCGGGCGATTAAGCTATGAAAAAAATCAGATCATGATCCTGGAGGCCGCCTATCCGATAATGAGGAAAGATGAGCGCATTAAAATTCTTATTGTTGGCGACGGGCCTAAAAAGGCGGAGTTAAAACAATTCGCGGCGGCGAGGCATCTGGAAGACAGGGTCCTGTTTACCGGCTTAATGCGGGATACTGTCAGCGCGTACTCATCGATGGATATATTCGTTTTATCTTCGTTGACCGAAGGCGCGCCCTTGACGCTACTGGAAGCTATGGCCATGGAACTGCCCGTTATTGCCACGCGCGTTGGCGGCATACCGGAAATTATCAATGATGGAAAAAACGGCCTTCTTGTTAATTCGCGGGATGCCGATGCCTTGAGAGGTAAGATGAACGAATTAATCGCGAATAAAGAAAAGGCGCGGGAAATATCAGGATCAGTACGTGGTTTTGTAAAGTCTAACTATTCGCTTGAGAGAATGTGCCGGGAATACAAGAAGGTCTATAGCGAGATCTTAAATTTATTATAGAGGGGATAGAAAAGAAATGCATATTTTATTTATCGCGCCGAGGCTTCCAATTCCCGCGGATACCGGCGGTAAGATTAGGACGCTGAATATTCTCAAGCAACTAGCTTCTTGCGCAAGGATCCATTTCGTCTGCTTTTCATTTGATGAAAAAGACCAAGAATTCTCTTCGGCACTGAAAAGTGACGGCATCGAGGTGATTTTGGTTCCGATCAAAGAACTGTCATTCGCGGATAAAATAATACGCGTGCTGACGGGTTCCGAACCGGTATCCGTGTCAAAATACTATTCGGACGTGATGGAGGGCATATTATCGGAATTACATCAGACGAACCAGTTTGATGCCGCGCATATCGACCATTTGCATATGGCGCATTACCGCGGCTGTTTTGACGGCTTGCCGTGCGTCCTTGACGAGCATAATGTGGAATACAAGATTCTTGAACGCTGCGCGGATGTGGAAAAATCAGCGCTTAAAAGATTTATTTTTAAAGGGCAGGCGCGCAAGATGAAAAAGTTCGAAGCTGATCACGTGAAGAAATTTTCCGCCTATTTAGCGGTTTCGGATGAGGACAAAAACCTTCTGGTTGATTTAGGGGCTGATAGCGCTCTTGGGCATGTGATTTCAAATGGAGTGGATACGGGGTATTTTCAGGGATCAGGGGTCAGGAGTCAGGGGTCAGAAGAAGAGGCGGTGGTGTTTACCGGATCGATGGATTGGCTGCCTAATGATGATGCGGCGCTTTATTTCTGCAAAGATATTTTGCCGTTGGTCTGGAAGGAAAATCCGAAGGTCAAATTCTATGTCATCGGAAAGAGCCCGTCAGCCCGTCTTAGTGAATACGCGGGATCTGATGATCGTATTATCTTAACCGGAAGGGTCGATGATGTGCGCGCTTATGTCGAGAGATCTAGGATCTTTGTTGTGCCGCTGAGGATCGGCGGCGGGACGAGATTAAAAATACTGGAAGCCATGGCCATGCAAAGGGTTGTTGTCTCAACATCTATCGGAGCCGAGGGTATTGCCTGCCGGGATGGCCATGATATTATCATAGCTGATAAACCTGAAGATTTCGCCCGAAAGGTCTTAACATTGCTCGACGATCCGTCGACCCTTCACCGGGTTGGTTTAGCCGGATGTCAATTGGTTGAGGAACGTTATGATTGGAACATTATCGGAAGGACATTATTAAAAGTTTATGAAAAATACAAAGCCTAAAAAGAAGAAATTTATTAAATTTGTCATCATTAGCGTCATTTTATGCGGTATTGGTCTGATGTTAGGGGCCGGTGTCGCTGCCTATGTCTTGCGGGACCGTATTAATTTGAAAAGGCCGAAGGAAGAATATATCCGTTACGCGCGCAACATGGTCTCTCAAATCAAGTGGAAAGCGATAGATAAGCTTTCTTTCAGAAAGGGGCGGGATGATAAAGAAGACGAGAAATTTACGGGAATTTTAAGTTTAGCTGTTCATCCAAAGCGGAAGATCAGAGAGATCAATCCGATGATCTACGGAGCTAATTTAGATACAAAAACAGAATTTGAAATGGATGTCGCGAAATTCGCGGAAGATACCGGGATCACAAGTTTTCGTTTTCCCGGCGGGGGATCGTCCGGCTATCGCTGGAAATTAGGGACGTTTGACTTTTCGGACCGTTTTGATAACGCGCCTCTGTCAGAAATTAAAAATGTCATAAAGTTTTCTAAAATTGTCGGCGTCAATATTATCATCATGGTCAATATCGAATCCGGAACACCTCAAGAAGCTGCTGATTGGGTAAGATTCATGAACCAGAGCAGTGAAGGGATGCGGGTTGATTACTGGGAGTTGGGCAATGAAGTCTACGGGGATTGGGATACGGCGTACATGCCTGGTCAAGAATATGCCAAAATCATCAAAGCTTATTCACAGGCAATGAAACAAGCTGATCCAACTATTAAAATTGGAGCTAATTGGGGAGGGCCGAGATATTCCGTATTTGATGAAGCTATTATGAAGGAGGCCGCGGATTATTTTGATTTTTTGTCTTTCCATTGGTATCCCAATCACGTCGACCAGTATCATAAATATAAAGGGAGGTTCCATCCCCTGCCGAAGGAGATCATGGCCAACTCAATGGCTGTTGGAGAAATCGTTGACAGGGTCACGCGGATGATCGATGAATATGCCCCGCATAGAAAAGGAAAGATCAAGATCGCTTTTCTGGAATGGGATGGATCTTGGGACGCGGTACCTTCAGATCTGGAATTTGAATATAAGGGGATGATGTGGTCGCTGGCCAACGGAATATTTTATGCCGATACGCTGGGACATTATGCCCGGCATGGTATTTTGATGGCGCATCAGTTCTGTTTTCAGGAAGTCATGTTTGGTTTGATCCGCGGCTGGGATAAGGAGGCTGGTTGGGGGGGGAGCCGCTGGGACGGAAAGACCATTCGCCCGAAAGCCTTGGCCTTGAAACTTTTTGCCCGGCATTTTGGCGATATCCTGATCGAAAGTAAAATGAAAGGCTCACCAAACTATGACAAAAAGCGGGATTGGAGAGCGGATTCTTACACCGGGGAAGTTCCGTATGTTGAGGCTTATGCCAGTACGTTCTCTCAGGAAAGGAAGATTGCTATTGTTTTAACCAATAAACATGCCAGTCAGAATTTTAAGGTCAATATATCACTGGAAGGCGTAAATCCGCAGGATACCGGGTATGTCTGGATCCTAAATGGCCCTGATCTTGAAGCGCAAAATGACGGGTCGCCTGGAACTGTTGATATAAAAAAGTATGATCTATCAGGCGTTAAGAAAAAGTTCACCTATGATATTCCGGCGCATTCTGTTAATTTATTGGAAATTCGTTTTACAGAACCAAGTCAGTCAAACTGATCCTGGAATATTTCATAAATTACTGTGATATATACCTTTCTATTTTACACATATGTTGTAAAAATTAAACGATAAGTTGGGGTGGTTTGTCTGGGATTATCTATCTATGGCCTGATTTTATAAGTTAAATTGGCCTTTTAATACGTAACATATTGGTATAAATATACTTATATGATTATTGGTATATGCTTGAGGAAATCCCGGAATTGGTATACTTCTTGCTTCTATCACTCTATATAGTTATGTTACAGAAGGTTTGCATTTCATTGAAAAGGAAATTATGACCATCACAAAAAGCACAAAAAGTATTGTTTCCGGATTTCTAAAGGCGGTAGGAGAATTTCCTGATCGCCCCGCCCTTGAGGTCGATGATCAAACCTACACATATCAACAGCTAGGGAAAAGAGCGCAGGACATAGCAGCGTCGATAAAGGCCTATGAGCTTACGGCCAATAGTCTTGCTGGTGTTTTAGGGTATAGAAGTTTTTCGGCTTATGCGGGTGTTTTAGGTGTTCTTATTTCTGGAAAAGGGTACGTACCCCTAAATCCGGAATTTCCGACAGAACGTACATTCCGGATGATTTCATTATCAAAGGTGAATGTTCTTATTGTCGGAAATGAATGTCTTAAAGAATTAAAGAACCTTTTGCCATTGATCAAGCAGTCTTTAACGATTATTCTACCGGATACCGAAGCGCAGGAGGATTTGGTGAAGAATTATCCGGTACATCGCTATATCTTTTCAAGTGATATGCCCGATCATCAGGATCCCGTTAAGGAGCCTGAGGTTGACGGTGAAGGGACGGCGTATTTACTTTTTACTTCCGGCAGTACAGGGATTCCTAAAGGGGTACCGGTAAGCCATAACAATGTGATTTCCTATGTGGAATATATTTGTGACCGGTATGATGTTAATGAACATGACCGCTTTTCGCAAACATTTGATATGACTTTTGACTTAAGCGTCCACGATATGTTCGTCTGCTGGCAGCGCGAGGCCTGTCTTTGCAGCATTCCCCAGAAATCTGTCATGGCGCCGGCGAAATTTATTAACGAAAAGAAACTGACAATGTGGTTCTCCGTTCCATCGGTCGCAATGTTTATGTCAAAATTCAGAATGCTGAATCCGGGTGTTTATCCGACTTTACGCTGCAGTTTATTTTGCGGGGAACCTTTTTCTTCTGTCCTTGCCGCGCAATGGCAGGAAGCGGCACCGAACTCGGTTGTTGAGAATTTGTACGGCCCGACAGAGGCCACGATAGCGATTTCCTACCATACGTGGGATAGTAACTCTACGCCTGAAAAATGTACGAATGGAATTGTCCCGATCGGAACGATATTTGATGGCCAAAAATGCCGCCTTATTGATAAACAGCACAATGTGGCCGCTACCGGCCAGCCGGGGGAATTGTGCCTTAGCGGTTCGCAAGTCACAAAAGGATATCTCAATAATCCCGAAAAGACGCGGTCACAATATATCAAGATCCCTTCCGTGGGGGAAAATACGTGGTATCGGACAGGAGATTTGGTTAAACAAGATGAGGATGGATGTTTATATTATTTAGGGCGGATCGACAATCAGGTTCAAATCCTCGGGCATCGTGTTGAGTTGCAGGAAGTTGATCATGCGCTGCGCAAAGCTTCGGGTACCGAAATGGCCCTGTCGGTCGCTTGGCCGATAAAAGACGGCATGGCTGCCGGTGTTGTCGGGTTTATCGGAGGGCAAAATAATGCCGAAGAAGCCCAGATCTTCGAGTATTGCAGAAGCGAGCTGCCGGAATATATGGTTCCCAGGAAACTTTATTTTATTAAGGATATACCGTTAAACAGCAACGGAAAGATGGATAGATTACAATTAAAGGAAATGTTGGATAAGGGGATGAGCGCGTAGTGGAAGATATTAAACAAAAGGTAAAGGATTTTATTCTCTCTGAACTTCGCAAAAGAGTGGGAGACATTGAGAATATCAATATGGAGGAGAACTTCATTGAATCCGGTGTCATTGACTCGTTTGGCTTTCTTGAACTTTTGATGTCGATCGAACAAGAGTTTAATATCCACATTAATTTCGCGGAACTTGACCCGTCGGAATTTACAACGCTGGAGGGTCTTGTGTTCCACTGCGGTAAAGCCATCGCCTTGTAGCCGATACGTCTTAGAAACTCATTAAATGATAACCGGTATGAAATAATGGTATTTAATTCACTTCACTTTCTAGTATTCTTTGTCATTGTCTATGGGCTTTATTTTGCCCTGCAGCTAAAGTGGCAAAACAGAATGCTTCTCGCGGCCAGTTATATATTCTACGCGTTTTGGGATTGGCGGTTTTCCTCTTTGATCCTTTTTTCAACTGTTCTGAATTATTTTTGCGGGTTAAAAATCTATCAGTCCGAGGATGTGAAAGTAAGAAAAAGGATCGTGTTTATCAGTATCGCGGGAAATTTATTTGTTTTGGGATTCTTTAAATATTTCAAATTTTTTATAGAAAATCTTAACGGCTTGTTCCAATATATCGGTTTATCATTTCATTTCACTACATTTTACATTATTCTTCCCTTGGGGATTTCCTTTTTTACGCTTCAGTCACTGAGTTATACGATCGATATTTACAGAAAAGGAATGAAGCCTACCCGTGATTTTGTTAGTTTCGCCCTGTTTGTATCATTTTTCCCGCAATTGGTCGCCGGCCCCATTGAGCGGGCAAAAAACCTCCTGCCGCAGGTGCTTACTAAGCGCGCAATAACGTTCGACCGTTTTTTCGAGGGCAGCCATCTTTTTTTCTGGGGACTGTTTCTTAAGGTTTTTATCGCCGATAACTTAGCCAACATTGTTGCGCCTGTTTTTGCGGCTAGTCCGCCGTATAACGGCCTGGAAGTTTTGTTGGCCGCTTATGCCTTTACATTCCAGATCTTCTGCGACTTTGAAGGTTATACTTGTATGGCTAGAGGATTGGCTAAGATGATGGGATTTGATCTCATGCTCAATTTTGACTTGCCCTATTTTGTGACGAATATTCAAGATTTCTGGAACCGGTGGCATATCAGCCTGAGCACTTGGGTGCGTGATTATGTTTATATGCCGATTTTCTTTTCTATACGGAAGGTCAATGCTAATCTCAGGATTTCCATTACGATCCTTATTACGATGGCAATTATGGGGCTATGGCATGGGGCTAGCTGGATCTTTATTATTTGGGGCCTGTATCACGGGGTTCTTTTGGTGGCCTGTAAGGTTATAAGGGATAACTGCAGAGATTGGATCAAACCCAAGAGTATTATCGGGCAAAGATTATGGGCCGGATTGAGAATGCTCTTTATGTTTCAGCTTATTACGTTTGGTATGCTGATATTCCGGGCGCAATGGGGCAGGCAAATTTTTGATATGACCCGGGCCATGGTTTTTCATTTGAGTTGGTTTGACGGGGCAACGCGCATGATAGGACAGATAGCAGGTTACACATGCATCCTGATCTTGGTCCAAGTTTTCCAATATATGAAAAAGGATTTATTGGTTGTCCTTAAATCGCAAATACCGCTGAGAGTTTGTTTTTATTACGCATGTTTAATACTACTAACATTTTACGGGGATTTCGGCGCTGATGAATTCATCTATTTCCAATTCTAAAAAGATTCCAAAAGCGTTTTTGGCGGCATTTCTTTTATTTCTCGTGACAGTCATTGCCGGGGTCTTTTATTTAATAAAGACAGACACCCTGCCCGCGCCGATATTTACGGGAAGAGTGTCGATGGACGAAAAAATACGGTTTTTACGCATGCATTATCCGATCAATGCTGATGTTGTCACGATTGGTTCATCGTCGGCATTGAATAATATTTCAAGTCAGGTATTCTTTGATGATCCGGCTGTGGGAAAAAGATATCTTAATTTCTCTTCTTGGGGTTTAACGATGGAGTCGACATTGCGTCATTGGAAAATTTTTGATCAAATCCACGACTCTAAAATTTTGATTATCGGTATTTCGTTTTTTGATTTTAATAAGTCGGATGACGATCCGATTAACGGAACGGATATCAGACGTTATATTCAAGGAAGACCCACCCTCTTGTATTATTTAAAATATCACGCATCGGGTTTTTCCAGGAGAATTTGGTCTACTGCTAAGCGCCGGAGAACGAATGACTTTTTAGGTTCGCTTAAGTATGATGAGGGCGGAGGTGTTTTATTGGATGTTCCGGAAGAAAACGTACGGAAACATTATTGGCAGGATGAATTAACGGAGACCCGTTTTCAACCTGGCAGTTATGAAGCTCTCGATCAATTATTGGCAGATCTAAGAGAAAAGGGGAAGATCGGGGTGATTGTACAAAGCCCGGTGAAGGGGAGTTCTTCCGTTAAGGAAAAAAGGTTTTTCTTTCTTAAGCATCATTGGGATAAGGTGGACGCGATAGCCAAAAAGCATGGCATGTATTTTTATAATATGTACAACATATTTGAGTCTGATGATCAGCTTTTCCCTGATGATATGCATGTGAACCACGAAGGAGCAAATATGTTTACTTTACAATTATTTCAACGAATGAAAGAAGATAAGATATTTCAAAGGGTTAATATGCTTGCACAAAAAAGAGGCTTTTAGGATGGAAGATGAAAAAGAACTCAAAGTCAGCGTTATAATCCCGACTTACAATTTCGGTTGTTATATTGAAGACGCGATCAAGAGCGTTCTTTCTCAAACGTATAAAAATATCGAGATCGTTGTTGTCGATGGGATGTCGAGCGATAATACGTATGAAGTTTTAAAGCCTTATTTAGACCGGATCAATTATATCAATAAAACTAAGAAAGGCATTATTGCCGCCCGAAATGCCGGGATCATGAGTTCGACAGGCCACTATATTTGCTTGTTAGACGCCGATGATATTTTTGAACCGAATAAAATACAGGAACAGGTTAGTTTTCTTGAGAAGTATCCCGAGTTGGATTTTATTATATCTGATTTTAGCGAATTTGATGAGCGGGGAGTGATTGTGG
>JAGLQN010000092.1 GCA_023136835.1 Candidatus Omnitrophota bacterium
GCTTTTTTGCATGACGGTTTTATACATCCATCGACCATGCTGATGACGCGGTATTTTGCTTTAGAGAAAGGTTTTATGGATTCCCGTTATCCCGTGCGGGAAGTTTATGCCCGAACGATCAATACGATTGATAATTTAAAGGTCGGATACATAGACGAAGTTTTGGTTAACCGCCGATGGCATAAAGATAATTTATCGAATCAAGGGGGTATGATCGACTCAACTTCTATTAGAATATTTCAGGACTTTCTTAATGTGAAAGCTGATTCTTTGAACGGTGAACAAAAGCGATTTATTTTGAACGAAATCGTTAAAGGGTATTGGTTAATGGGCCGAAGGGCTTTTTTAAGCGGGTGTATTTAAGGAAGCTAAGGAATATTTTAAGAAAAACTTTTATGGGTATTCTTTGCGCGTCCGGCTATATGCTTATTATTTGCTTTGTTATGTGCCTTTTATCAGCCAGTGTGTATGTTATCTAAGGAAGCTGAAAAAAGTTTTTAGAAAGAAGTGAATTTCTTTGCCAATTACCTTGACGTACAGATAGCCGTGTGGCATACTTCCTAAGGATGTATACGATGTGCTGTTGATCAAGGTAAACCACTCGAAAGGGTGGGACTACTTGAATCTTTTGATTCAAGTACGGTGTATAGAATTTATACCGACAAAGCTATAGGGCCCTCGGTCGAAAGGTATAGGGCAGCCAGTTGCCAAACAGCGGGATTCCCGTGGAATGTGCGAGCCTATTCTTTGTGTCAAAGAGTGGGTTTTTTTTTGAACTTGTCACGGCATTTGATTATAATGTTGGATCTGTGTACAATGAGAGACAGTTCGGCGGTTCAAACAATTTAATAAGGGGGCAAATAAAGTGGACAGACATATTTTGAAACGCGGCGTTTTTACTAATATTCTTGCTTTGGGTTTTTGTTTTCTCATTGTTTTTCCCTCTTGGAGCGCGATTTACTATGTTCGAAAGGACGGCGGCAGCAGCAGCGAGTGCACGGGGCTTGCTGATGCGGCTTATTCTGGTTCGGGCTTAGGTCAGAATTGTGCTTTCTCGCATCCATTTTGGGCTATTTCGCCGATCGGCCATTCTACCGTAATGGTTGGCGGCGATACTCTCATTATTGACGGTTCAGACAATGCGGAATATATGATCGGTGATGGCGCGTCTAATACCAGCAAGTGTTATCCCGCGGCAGCCTACGAGTGTTATATGCGTTCTATTCCTTCCGGACCGGACCCGGCACATCCTACCCGTATATTGGGGAAGGGTTGGGATACCGGATGTGCTAACCCGCCTCAATTATGGGGTACAGAAAGGGTCACCAGGATATTGAATTTGAATGGCAGCGATAATGTGGAAGTTCAATGTTTGGAAGTGACGGATCATTCGGATTGTCAAGAGCATGGACCAAATCCATGTAATAGAGATTATCCTCCTTTTGGAGAATGGGGAGTTATAGGATTAACGGGGAAAGATAGCGAGAGTGTTTTAATTAAAAACGTTAATATTCATGGTATGGCTTTTAAAGGGGTGTGGGCGGCCCGGATCAAAGACTGGACCATCGAGGATTCAAAAATTGTTGCCAATTCTTTTGTTGGATGGGACGGTGATCTTGGATCAACAACATCGTCTAATTCCGGAACAATACTCTTCAATCGAACGGATATTCAATTTAACGGATGCGGGGAAACCTATCCTGGAAAGCAGCCTTATAACTGTTATAGTCAGGACCAAGGCGGTTACGGTGATGGATTGGGAACAGAGAAAACGAATGGAGACTGGATCTTTAACGAGTGTGATATCAGTCATAACGTATCTGACGGTCTTGACCTGTTATATCACAGTGGAAACGGATCGATCACGATCAAACGTTCGCTATTTGAAGGAAATGCCGGTAATCAGGTCAAAATAGCATCAGACGCCCTCATTGAAAATTCTCTTTTAATCGGGAATTGTGCGTATTTCGCTGATAATCCTATTACATGGAAAACATCGACTTTTAATAATTGCCGGGCTGCCGGGAGCGCTCTTGCGATGAGGCTCCGTACGGGATATCAAATCGAGATCTATAATTCGACGATAACGAGCAATGGCGATACGATGACAACTTCGGGCGGAAGTACATGCGATGGATCTGAGAGAATTATTTCAAGAAACAATATCTATTTAGGCGGAACGGAGTTTAATGACGGTTATGACAAATCAGCGCTTTATTGGCCCGGAGGGATAACAGGAAATGGCGATGGTCCTTGCGGAGATATTGATATGGAGGATGATTATTCCGTTATTTGGAATACTAAAAATTTCGCGACAGATTGTAATGGCAAGGAACATTCCATATGCGAGGATCCTGAACTTTTGGATGGGGCTATTAAATATTTCACGGGAAATGAATTTAACGCTAGTTTAAAATCAACTAGCCCCGCAGTAAGGAAAGGCCTTACGTTAGTTGGTAAATCAAGCCTAGATTATAAGAAGAAAAACCGCGGGGAAGTCTGGGACATAGGAGCCATTGAATATGATACGGTTGGAGAGGACCCGACGTGCGCGGCAGATATTCAATATTGCGAGACAGAAACGGATTGTACCGAGAATGAGTATTTCTGGTATGACGGGATATGCAATGTGGACCCCGAGTCTGAACCGACGTGTATTGACGGTATTCAGTACTGTTTAACTGAAGTTGAATGTCTAGGACGGGCTTTTTTCTGGTACGACAATGCCTGCCACGCACAACGTGAACCGTCATCGACCTGTGCTGATGATATCTTATATTGTTTAACCTCGGGCGATTGCGCTGAGAATGGTTATTATTGGTACAACAACACATGCAACCTTGTTCAGGAGCCCGTAGTACCGGATCCTGAACCGGAGTCTGAGGCCTGCGTTCCGACATGGTGCGATCTTCCGTTGATCGAATGCGGACAGACGCCGCTTACAGGTGGTACAGATTCCTGCGGAAATCCCTG
>JAGLQN010000093.1 GCA_023136835.1 Candidatus Omnitrophota bacterium
GGGCGCTACTGGTATGATGATACGTGCCATCTTGCCCCTGAACCGGAACCGACATGCGCGGAAAATATTCTGTATTGCAAGAATAAACCGGACTGTGAAAATAATAGATATTTCTGGTATGACAATACCTGTAATGCCGGTCCCGAACCGGTCATAGAACCTCAGGTAGAACCGGAACCGGAATTGACATGCGCCGATAGTATTTCGCTTTGTAAAAACAAACCAGACTGCGAGAAGAACGGTCACTATTGGTATAACAATGCATGTCATGTGACCCCTGAACCGCAGGAGGAAGAAACGTCAACAAAACAATCATCCGGAACAACCGTAGAGCCAACTGTTTTAAATACGGCGATCGTAGAGCCTGCAAGTGTCGAAGAAACAGCGGCTACGGGATCCAGCCATACGAAAGAAAAATCGAATAAAAGCAGCTCCAGTTCCGGCGGCGGTGGAAGCTCGGGTTCCAGCCGAAGCAATTCCGGCAAGACCAAAACCAAATCAAATGATTCTACTAGTGTAACGAGTACAGCCAGCACCAGAACGACGACCAGTACCAGAACAGCCACCACTAGCAGAACAACCACTGGTAGTGAAGGATTGATAGATACGACATTATCGGTATCTGATGGAGGAGAAGTCCTTCAGGTATTGACAAAAGAAGACGAAGTGAAAATTGAGGAACTCATAGAAGGAGAGATGACGGATCTGGAAGTTGAAACATACGCGGATCTCAGGAAGAAGCTTCTGGACGCACAGACAGAGCCCGAGGATGTTGAAGGGCTTCTTGCTACTGAAGAGGTCATCGAAGAAGAGGAAAAGGATATCTTGGAAGCCTTTCAGGACGGGGTTAAAAAACTCTGGCAGGATATACGCAATTGGTTTGCAGGTTTAGGAGAAAAATAAAAGGCCGGCTTTTGGGATTATGAAGCGCGGAAGAGCAGCAGCCTTGTTCAAAGTGATAGGCTGCTGCTCATTTTTTTGTAATGTCGTCCTGAGCGAAGCGCATGTTTTTCCTTAATACTTAATTTAGAGGGAAACATTACGTGCTGGTTTCATCTAAATGATTTTGGAAAACAAGTACGAAGGATCTCAAGGCTTCCGAAGGCCAGAGCTCCCCTGCCGGGGGGGCCACTGTTGAGATTCTTCGGCCCTTCGGGCATCAGAATGACAATTTATGGCTTTTCT
>JAGLQN010000094.1 GCA_023136835.1 Candidatus Omnitrophota bacterium
GTAAACGCAATTGCTTGAAAGGTAAGGAGTTACGAAATCGGAAAGTTTTAATTAGCAGTCAGTTGCATTCAACCACTCTGCCACCTCTCCTCGTCAAATTTCTTCGAAATTTGCCGGAGTAAACTCAATTACTTCGGAAATTTGACGAGACTCGGCAAAATGCGTTAGCATTTTGACGGTCAAGTCTTGCTAAAAATTTCTTTCAATCGTCTTCGTCCTGGTCTTGACTTATAATATATTTCTCGTTTCCTCGCTTCTTCCATCGATGAAAATTTTTCCGAAAACAGAATTTTGTAAGGCTTAAACGCGCAAGCCGATTTTACAAAACCGCTATTGTGAGCTTCTAGACGCTTCTCTAAATTTCCCGTAATCCCTACATGCGTCCTCTGCCCGCGCGCACTGATCAAAACATACATCCAATACACCGCCACCCCCTATCTTCTGGGGGATAAACCTAAAAGAGGCTGTTCTTTTATACCAGACTTTCTTAAAACTGTAAAAAATGAAGTTTAAGAGTCAATGCTCTAAAATTTCATCTTTAGTGTCAAAAGAACCCTTTTTTCTCATTTTTTCGATTCGATAAAGATCGACAAGTACTATATTTTGGGACATCGCCCCCCCGTGCCATCCTTCATAAGGATGTGAACCGATAAACTTCAGCTCATAGTTGGCCTTCATATAATCAGAGAAATGCTTCTCATAATCATAGGTATACAAGCCTACCGAGCTGATGTAAACAGGAATATTTTGTTTAAGAAGAGTATCGATCTGCCTTTTAAATGCCGCAAGCTCATCCATACCGACCGTGTTTGAATGCAGCGGTCGCGTGGGCCGCCGCATTGGTTGCCGATGCCCATAATAAGATATGAATACAGCGCCATCAGCTTGGATAACGCGGGCGTCCTTCCTTGTCACTGATTTGACCCATTGAGCAAAGCGAGGGGTCAACGCCTCATCATGCCGTACTTTCAAATTAGGATAGATCCTTATAAACATGGTACAGCTGACCACGAACAAAAACAGATATGTTATATACCGAACGAACCCGGCTTGCCGCAACAGACGGATAACTATGAACACCGAAGCTATAATGAACGGGGGAAGAATCAGGACAAAATACCGTGATGTTAAAGTCATATAAAGATTTCCGTAGTAAAATAAGGGGCACACAGCCCATAACAGTAGAAAGAAAAACAATTTTTTATTCTTAACAATCAGTAAAAAATATCCTCCTATGGACAACAAAAACCCCGGCAGGGTAAAATTCCGCACTAAATAGCCGAGGGCTTTTGGAAGATGAATGGAGAATAGGCCCATAAAATTATCCGTCAGGACAAATGTCAAATATTCTGAAATTCCCCTGGGATAAAAACCTATTTCCCCTTGGAAGAAATATGGCGCATAAAAGAAAAATATGGTGGATATCGTTACGACAGAAAAGATAGCTGCTGATTTAATCTTGGTCCGAATTAAGGTCGTATGGCCAGTATTCATATTCGAAACAGATGGATCTCGCCCCGGATAGAGCATGAAAAATAAAAAACATAAAGAAACAGACATCAAAACAAGATCGTGGATACGTGCCGCTCCCATAAGACCGAGGCATACCGCGGATAAAATATAATGAGATCTTTTGTTTTTCCTAAAATAAATGAACAAGAACAAAATCCCCTGCAAGAGAAAGAACATACATGGAATATGGCTCTTTCCATAAACGGAGAGTCCGAGAAAGATCGGACTAACCGAAAACAGGATGGAACCAATCAAAGATAGTATATTGATCTGCTTTTGAGAGTAGCCATTAACGGCGATCGTATTGTCATAAGCTAAGATTTCCTGGATCAGATAATAAAAGGAAACAACAGCTAGCGCGCTGAAGAGAACACTGACGTAATTAACGGCTAAGGCCGCGTTGGTTACAGAAAATAATCGAGCTATATAAATCGCCATGGAAGCAAAAATCATCGTTAACGGATAGCCCGTGGGAGATTGCCTCTGCAACACGCCGGTTTCTAGAGTCCGTTCGGCCGCAATAACCAGCCCCATTGTGTCAGCATGATACGGCCCTTTGCTTATCAGTGATATTCGCAAGATAAGGCCAACGAGAAATAATAG
>JAGLQN010000095.1 GCA_023136835.1 Candidatus Omnitrophota bacterium
CCCAAGGGGCGCGTATCATACCAACTTAAGGTATTTATTGGTCGAAGGCGGTTATGATGTTAATTTCTTCATGGATGAAAAAATAAAAGAATCTGTCGGGCTAAGGCGGATGATAGATAGAGATGAGTATCTTGACCAGCGGAAGACTGCTGAAGAAATGGAGATTGAACAAAAATATAAAGAAAAATATGAGAAGGCTGTTCGATTATTTAAGACTGTTGTCGCTGGATGTGTTGTTATGGTACTTGGAATGATTATAGTTGTATTTAGAAGATTGTTGAAGAGGAAGGGGGATGGCATAAAACTCTATGATATGCCCTTAGCAGATACAAAAAATAGAGAAATAGACGAATTAATGAGATTCAAAATATATTTAGAACAAATATATTATTCAGAAAAGGCAGGTCCAGATGAGACAGTAATCGAGGCATCGAAAGAACAGGATAAAACCTTCCGGCAGATTCGTCTTAAATTAGTAAAATATAGTGAATTAGTAGAACATGGGCAGGATATTTTTGAACATTTCTTTACAAATTCAAATGAAGCTTGCTGCGTCATAGATAAGCCGGTAGAAATTAAGGTTAGTGATGTAAAGCTTTTAATAAAAATTATAGAAGAGGTTCTGGAAACTATAAAACGGAAGCGTTCAGCAGGCGATACAGATATTAGTTCCAGCCCAATAGAGCCGAGAAAGTTTGATAGGGCAGGTTTCGCGGGGAATGGTCAGGAAAAGCGACGAATTGAAGATAATGGATGGGGAGAAAATAGTGTAAGCTCGCCGGTAACAACATTCATGGGTGAGTGGTGGCGAATGACGAAGATAGCTCATTGTTTCTTGCCATATAAAGATTTCATCCGGATTATTAAAGAGATTGTTCCTGTTGTGGAGTTGAGCGTGAAAGTTGTTAAAGTATTTTTACACTTTGTCGGTTCAACCGCGAATAAGTTGATGAAATGCCTTTCTGAACTATGGGAGATGTTTAACCGTTGGCTGAAAGGATTAAAAGTCAAGTCCATTCAAATAGAGGTGTTTGGATCTGTGGTGGGAGGGCAGGTGCCTTATGAAACGGCCGGCATAGCCGATTGTCCCGGACGGTCCGTTGGCGCGACTGTTTTTTCCTCGAGTTCGCCGGTGAACTTGAGAGACTTCAATGATCCGGAGGTGCTTGAATACTTAGCCGGTAAGACGAACAAGCAGTCTTATGTGATGGACATTTTATCATCAAAAGCTCCGGATGACGCGCTGATTAAGGAAATCCGCGGTAACATCGACCGCTTTAAGCGGCTCAATGCCATGCTTAATGGGGACGGGACGAAAGAAAAGGTTGTCATTCTGAGCCCGAATGGCGTATATTTTTCCTCAATATTTAATTTAGATGAAAATATTACGTACTCGTTTCCTCAGAATAATTCTAAGGAAAATGAGTACGAAGAATCTCAAGAAGAGATCCTTCGCTCCGCTCAGGATGACGGGAGTAAGGAAGTAAAGGCTCCAACAGTCATTCCGCTGTCACGTCACCAACCTTCGGTGACAGTTCCGGCTGTTCCGCGGGTCAAAGAGATATCCCAAAACCGCTTGGAGGCCATTGAAGATACGGAACACATGGCCAGAAAGCTGGAAGGATTGACGGCCGACCCGAACAAAGCGCCGCCGGGTGAAGTGATAAGCATCTCTGCCGCATCAAAGAAGCCAACCGTTGATCCTGTCAACGCGA
>JAGLQN010000096.1 GCA_023136835.1 Candidatus Omnitrophota bacterium
TCAGGTCATCTCCATTGATCAGCCGCAGAAAAGGTTTTTCTTTTTTCTTCTGGAAATAACGACAAACCAAGTCCAGGCAAATTGCTTCATGATGCTCCTGGTCCTTTTGCGTTGTCGCCGGCCCCCGCGTCGCTCTTTGGTCGGCTAAAGACAGTAAAAGAATGCTGACGCTTTCTTCCTTTGTGTCGCGAAAATAACGGTATATCGCTTTCTCACTGGGCTGTTTAAAATTTGATAAATACCCCGGACGCAGATGCCCGCGCACCATATCTTCAAGCGCATGGCGCTCCCGAACAGAAAGCTTGAGCATCTTTGCGATATGCTTGACGATCCCCTTGCCGACATGCTCGTGCCCATGATACGAAACTTTCCCCTCTTCTTTTTTGCGTGTATCGGGTTTGCCGATATCATGTAAAAGAGCCGCTAATTTCATGACTGACCGCCGGCTCCTGTTCCCGCCTAAAGATCCTCTAAGATAGGACGTGACCTCTTCATCTTTTTCTAACCGACTGAATATTTTCTCCAATTGGACAAGCGTCTCAATCGAATGCGGCCAGACATCCAGGTGATGATATGTTCCCTGTTTGCAATCATACATAATCTTGACCTGCGGGATAATCTTCTCCAGCAGCCCCACGCGGTCCATGGACTTGATAATCGGCGCCGATTTATCTGTCTCTAAAACCTTAAAGAGTTCTTCACGGATACGCTCGTAAGAAACATCACAGATCAAATCCTTGTCCTTGCGGATCTGGTTCAAAGTTTTGAGCTCGATCTTAAAATCTAATACGGCTTTTAAACTGAAAGCCCGCATCATGCGCAAGGGATCCTCTTTAAACGCCCTGACAGACACGCGCTTGATACGTTTATCTTTAATGTCCTTGAGGCCTCTCTTGACATCCATTAAAGCATCGCGAATTTCTGTTGTTGCATCTGCTTTGGATAAGTCCAGAGAAAGCGTATTGATCGTAAAATCACGGTGGGCCAAGTCTCTATCAAAAGTTTTATCGCGGAAGTCCGCGAAATCAAACGTGTAAAGGTTCCCCTTGATTCTTTTGGCAATGCGAGCACATCCGCGATCCTCATCCAAAAGGACATACGCCCCCTTGATTTTCTTGGAAAATGACCGCGCCACGTTTAAAGCGTTTTTTTCAACAGCAAAATCAAAATCTTTTTTCTCTAAACCGAGGAGAAAATCACGCAAGAATCCGCCAACCAAATAAATAGACACTTTTTTCTTATTGGCAATATCCCGAATGATCTTTAATTGAGGATAATCAGATAAGAGAGGCATGAAGATATGTTCGTGAGGTATTACGCGTTAAATATGGCTGCTTTTTTAATGACATCCTCATCCACGAAGATCGAGGCATTTGTCCGCACGGCCAAAGCAACCCCATCGGAAGGCCTGGCATCAATGATTTTTTTTCTTCCGTTCTTGAACTTAAACTCCAGCTTGGCATGAAATGTATTGTTCACCATTTTATCGATAACCAGCCGGTTTAAAGTCGCTCCTAGCCCTTCCACAACAGCGACTAAAAGATCATGCGTCATTGGGCGAGGCGACTCAATGCCGGAAAGTTTCATTTTAATGCTCGAAGCTTCAAGAAAGCCGATCACAATAGGAAACTGACGTTCTCCGTCCTTTTCTTTAAGGACAATGATCTGGTCTTGATGTTTTTCATCGATAATAATCTTGCTTAACTCAACTTGAACCACGTAAAGACCTCCTATCATCGGCGCTTAACCTTGACAGGCCAAGAGCGCATAACTATTTTATTTTATTTTATTTCTTTTCTTTATCTAACATCAGCTTTAATTCACTCATGAACTGATTGACATCGCGGAACTGCCGGTAAACGGACGCGAAACGGACATAGGCAACTTCGTCTAACATCGCCAGCTTCTCCATAATGATCTCGCCAATATCCTTCGCTTCGACTTCGCGGTCATATTTCTTTTGAACGATCCTCTCGATCTCCGCGGTTATCCTTTCGATCTTGTCGATACTGACCGGGCGCTTTTCACAAGCCTTGACAATACCCGCGATGATCTTCTCGCGGTCAAACGGCTGGCGGCGGCCGTCTCTTTTGACAACCATTAAAGGAACATGTTCGACGTACTCATAAGTCGTAAAACGCTTCTCGCATTTCAAACACTCCCTGCGCCGTCGGATAGAGGTCCCGTCACTATTAAGACGGGAGTCCACAACTTTTGTCTCGTTATATTGGCAAGATGGACATTTCATAGAGATAACTTTTCAGGCGTGTTGTATTTTAAATTTTAACTTGCTTGAACCCTTAAATTTTTATAAACCGGAAATATTTCGGTCAAATGATGGACAATTTCAGCGATCTTCGCAAGCTCTCCTTCATCATCCCTTTGCGTAATAGCCTGATCGATCAGATAAGCGATTTGCTGCATTTCCTCTTCCTGCATCCCTCTCGTCGTCACCGCCGGCGTTCCAATACGGATGCCGCTTGTTACCGTTGGTTTTTGCGGATCGAAGGGAATAAGGTTTTTATTAACTGTTATCTGAACTTTATCCAAAACCGCTGAAGCCTCTTCTCCGGTAATATTTTTAGAACGTAAATCGGCCATGAACAGGTGATTGTCCGTTCCTCCGGCAACAATACGATATCCGAGCTCATCCATCGTCCGCGAAAAAGTCTTAGCATTTTTAACGATCTGCTGCTGATATTGCTTAAACTCATCACTCAGTGCTTCCTTAAAAGCAACCGCTTTTGCGGCAATAACATGCATCAGCGGCCCGCCCTGCGTTCCCGGAAATATTGCCGAATCGATCTTTTTTGCAAATTCTTCCCGGCAAAGGATCATTCCTGAACGGGGGCCCCTTAGAGTTTTATGCGTCGTTGTCGTAACAAATTCGGCATAAGGTATCGGCGATGGATGAATGCCGGCAGCCACTAACCCTGCAATATGCGCCATATCAACAAAAAGATAAGCCCCGACGCTGTCACAAATCTCACGAAACCGCTTAAAATCTATGGTTCTTGAATAAGCAGACGCCCCGGCAACGATCATTTTAGGCTTATGTTCCTTGGCTAAAGCCTCGATCTCATCATAGTCCAGCATTTCAGTCTCCTTATTGACCATATAGGGAACAAAATTATAAGAGCGGCCGGAAAAATTGATCTTAAGACCGTGCGACAGATGGCCCCCGCAAGCTAAATCCATAGCTAAAACAGTATCCCCATAATCAAGCGCGGCTAAATAGACCGCCATATTGGCTTGCGACCCTGAATGAGGCTGAACATTCACATGCTGTGCCCCAAAAAGCTCTTTGGCCCGATCGATAGCTAAATTCTCGACAACATCAACATGTTCACACCCCCCATACCAACGCGCGGCAGGATAACCCTCGGCGTATTTATTGGTCATCACGCATCCTTGCGCCTCAAGCACTGCTTGCGAAACAATATTCTCAGATGCGATCAATTCCAAATTGTCCTGCTGGCGTTTGATCTCATTAGAAATGGCTTCATAAACATCCGGATCAACTTTTTTTAATTGCCCCATAAATTCTCCTTTAAACTCTATTATGCTTGTCCACATCCCCTAAATCTTAATTCCTTTTTCCATTTTTTTGATCTGATTGATACGTCTTCGATGGCGGCCGCCTTCAAACTTGGTATTCAACCATACCCGAAGGATTTTCTCGATATCTTTAGTCTTAACAAACTTAGAACCTAGAACAAGAATATTCGCGTTATTGTGCTTGCGGGAAAGCGCAGCGGACTCAGTATTGTAACATAAAGCCGCATAGGCTCCACGCACCTTATTGGCCGCTATTGCCTGGCCTATTCCGGACATGCAGACAAGAATCCCCCGGTCATTTCGAGACTTTGATACTTCACTGGCCACTTTGTAAGCAACTTTAGGATAATCACAAATCTTCACCGGGTCATACAATCCCAGATCTATGACATTGACCTCTTGTGTTTTCAAGATCTGGATAATCTTTTTTTTAAAATTAACCCCGCGGTGATCCGCTCCAATAAAAATTTTCATTATTCTCCTCTTACGAGCGCTTGATTTATGGAACCTGCCTGCCGGCAGGCGCCAGTGAACATAAATCAACGCGCGAGTTAGACCAATTCCTTAATTTTATGTATAGCTTCTTTAATTTTTCCAAGGCATTCTTTATACTGCCCTCTTGGCTTGCCGATAGGGTCAGGAACATCCAGATTTTCTTGACCATTAGAAGGGATATTAGCAAACTCTTTCAAAAGATAAACCTTTTTTTCTGCCTCCGGAACACGTTCGAGCACTTGGGCCCGATGGTTTCTGGTCATAACAATAATCAAATCTGCTTTTTTTAAAAGAATCGTATTGATCGGCTGTGCCAGATGATCCGTAGCGTCGATACCTTCCTCGGCGAGAACAGCCAAGGTCTCAGAACTTGCAGCCGACTGTATGAAAACCCCTGTTCCGGCCGACATGACCTCAATATTATCACGGCCCGCAACACTGCTTTTTAATAGATACTCGGCCATGACCGAACGGCAACTATTGCCCGTGCAGACGAATAATACTGTTTTTTTTCCAATAATCCTATTAACATCCTCCTGCGTAATCACCCCGCCCCGCAGAACCACAGGACTTTCTTTCGTCATATCGACAACTGAAGATCCTGTTCCAATCCTTGCCGTTCCTCCATCAATAGCGACATTGACCAAACCTTCCAGGTCCTTTAACGCTTCTTCGCACGTCGAAGGAGGCTCACTCCCCTCGATATTCGCTGAAGGAGCGGCAATCGTACATTGCGAATCCTGAACAAGCCTTAATGCGATCGGATGATCCGGCATGCGCACCCCAATGGTCTTTCCTTCTTCCTTTGACGGGACAACAACTGTCAGCGGACCCGGCCAACACGCATAAATGAGTTTAAATAATTTCGAATCGGTCGTCGACGTATAATTCGATATTAATCCTGTTTGGGAAATAAGAATTGAAAACGGTTTGTCCTCTGCCCGCTTTTTTACTTCCCGTAAACGTTTCATCGCTTGAGGATTGGAGAAATCTGCCGCAATACCATAGACTGTCTCCGTCGGAAAAATAACTAAACCGCCTTTGCGGATAACCTTTGCACAATAAGCAATTTGCTTAAGGTCAGGATAATGCGAATCAAGTTTAATGATTTCTGTTTTCAAATGAGATTTGTACCTAGAATTTTATCTTTTTGTTCTTTCTTGAATTTTTCCAGCTTTGTCTCTATCTCTTGGTCATTAATACTTAAGATACGCAAAGCTAAAAGCGCCGCGTTCTTGGCCCCGGGCTCACCGATCGCTACCGCGCCCACGGGAACTCCCGGCGGCATTTGAACAGTAGAAAGTAGCGCATCCATACCATTAAGCGCTGTCGCATCGATCGGAACACCGATCACCGGAAGAGTTGTATGCGCCGCGACCATTCCGGAAAGAGCTGCCGAGGCCCCCGCCCCGCAGATCACAACTCGCACGCCGTTTCTCCTTAAATTTTCAGCATATTCTGCCGTCTCTTTCGGTGTGCGGTGAGCTGAAAGAACCTTCATTTCAAAAGAGACATTAAAATCTTTTAGTATTTTAGCAGCTTTTTCCATGATAGAGAGATCAGACTTGCTTCCCATCATAATCGCAATTTGAATATTGTTCATAATTGACTCCTTAATAAAGAATTTTCAAAGGATCGATCAGCGAGTTACCTGCGACCTATTGCTGATCCATTTATAAGCCTTTGCCCCGATATCTCGCCTGAAAAAACACCGTTCAAAATTTATTTTATCGACCGCCTGGTATGCCAGTTCAATGGCTTTTTCAATCCCGCCTCCCAGACTCGTCACGCCTAAAACGCGCCCGCCCGAGGTAACAATTCTATTTTCTTCTTTTTTTGTGCCTGCATGAAAAATAACCGTGTCTTCGATTGCCTCAGCATCCTTTAGGCCGGAGATTTCCTTACCCTTTTCATACTCGCCGGGATATCCACCGGAACTCATCACGACGCACACACAGCTTTGTTTATCCCACTCAAGCTCGATTTCGCTGATCCGCCCTTCACAGCTCGCCATCATCAGCTCAACAATATCGCTCTTCATTCTTGGCAAGATCGCCTGCGTCTCGGGATCGCCGAAGCGGACATTAAATTCTAGAACCATCGGCCCATCAAATGTGATCATGAGCCCGGCATATAAGACGCCCTTAAACGGCATTCCGTTTCTCTGCATGCCGCGGATAACCGGCTCAATAATACGGTTCTCAATAGTTTTATATAATTTCTCAGTTAGTATCGGCGCCGGAGAATAAGCTCCCATGCCGCCTGTGTTGGGGCCGACATCATCATCAAAGATCCTCTTATGGTCTTGAGACGAATCTAGAAGACAATAGTTTTCCCCGTCGCTGATCGCAAGGATAGAAACCTCCTCGCCTTCAAGGCATTCTTCAATAACAACCTGCTGCCCGGCGTCCTTAAAGATCCTCTGGGCCATGATCTCATCAATGGCCTTCTCAGCCTCGATGAAATCCTGGCATATGATCACACCCTTGCCGGCCGCCAGGCCGTCGGCTTTAACAACGACCGGAAACGTTACCTGACGTAAATATTCCTTCGCTTCCTCAATGATACTAAATTTCTCGAAATTCGCTGTTGGGATATTCCACTCATACATGAATTCTTTGGCAAAAATCTTGCTTCCTTCTAACTGTGCCGCTTCCCGGCTCGGGCCGAAAACTTTTAATTTTTTCCGCTCAAATTCATCAACAATACCATCTACCAGCGGGGCCTCAGGACCAATCACCGTCAGGTCGATCTGCTTTTCTTTCGCGAATCGAACCAACTCCGGTATGTCATCGGCGCTGATATCAACGCATTGGGCAATCTCGGATATTCCGCCGTTGCCCGGAGCGCAATACAACTCTTTGACTAAAGGACTTTGCTTGATTTTCCAGGCAAGAACGTGTTCCCGCCCCCCAGAGCCGATAACAAGAACTTTCATATCACAATCCTTCTTTTTCGATCGTTAATAACATTTCCTATCTTAAAATGTTTTATTCTTTTTCTTCTAAGATAGGAACTGACCGCAGAAATATCTTTTGGACACAAAACAAGGGCCATGCCAATACCCATATTAAATGTCCTGTACATTTCGCGATCCTTTATTTTACCTTTTTTTTGGATAATGTGAAATATTTCCGGGACAGGCCAGCCCCCCCGATCAATCGCAAAACATTTGCCCTTAGGAAGGATCTTCGTCAGCTTATCATAAAATGCCCCGCCGGTAATGTGCGCGATCCCGCGGACAGAAAACTTTTCAAGAAGGCCTAAAACTTCTTTTGAATAGATCCTCGTCGGAGCTAATAATTCTTTCGCGTATTTCTTTTGCCCGGCCGAAGAAAGAACTTTCCGCGCCAAAGAAAATCCGTTCGAATGCAATCCGCTCGAAGGCAAACCGATAACCTGATCACCCGCCCTAATAGCCGATCCATCAACGATTTTATTTTTTTCAACTATTCCCACGGCAAAACCGGCCAGGTCATATTCATCCGGTTTATACATCCCCGGCATTTCGGCCGTTTCCCCGCCGATGAGACTGCAGCCCGACTGACGGCATCCTGCCGCAATCCCCCTGACGACATCCCCCAAAACCTTTGCCTTCAATTTCCCGCAGGCAATATAATCAAGAAAGAAAAGAGGCTTGGCTCCCACGCAAAGAATATCGTTAACGTTCATCGCAACAAGATCAATACCGATAGTATCATGCTTGCCCATGGCTTGGGCAATGAGAAGTTTTGTTCCCACTCCGTCAGTAGAAGAAACCAGTACGGGGTTTTTATATTGGCCTTGCCTTAAAGCAAACAACCCGCCAAAAGCTCCTTTGCGGCGGATCACGGAAGCCCCAATCGTGCTGGCAACGTCCCCCTTGATCGCGCGGACAAAGGCATTAGCTTTATTAATATCTACCCCGCTGCTTTTATAAGTTGTTTTCTTCACAGAAATTTCCTTTTAATGTAATTGATTCCGTTGTTAAAAATCTTTGCCCCTTGTCCGTAACGGCCATTGGCGTTCAAACGTGGCCAATAGGGATGCTGCGTCAATAAAAAATGGCGTTCGGGATGCGGCATTAAACCCAAAACACGGCCTGT
>JAGLQN010000097.1 GCA_023136835.1 Candidatus Omnitrophota bacterium
CGCGCTTGCCTTGGGAGTCACAATAACGAAAAGCAACTTGTCCGTTACTATTTAATTGATCAAGAGCTTCTTTATCCCGCGGTACAAACTTCCCTTCAGCATGAGCAACCGGATAATAGACAATATTGTCCAACCCTTGCGTCCAAACACTTTTTCCGTGAACCTTCAGATAACACCATCGGTCCTCAAACTTTCCGGAATTATTATTAATAAGGGTCGCCTTCTGAGAAAGGTCCTTTTGTTTCTTCTCTTTTTTATCCCACACCCCCGGAAGAATACCCGATTTCACCAAAACCTGAAAACCGTTACAAATCCCAATAATTAATTTTTTATCCCCGATGAATTGACATAGCTCCTCGCCTAAGCGAAGACGCAACTCATTGGCCAGAATACGGCCCGATTCAATATCATCACCATAGGTAAAACCCCCTGGGATCGCAAGAATATGGTAATCTTTTAAATGAACGTCCCGGCTGAAAAGCTTATTAATGTGCGCAGAATCCACTTGCGCGCCGAAACTTTTAAACGCAAAAGCTGTTTCAACATCACAGTTTGTTCCAGCAGTTCTTAAGACAATGACTTTAGTTTTTTTAGGCATTTATTTTTTCTTGTTATTGTAGAACTTCTTAATTGCTTTAACAACGTCTTCCGGCGTATCCACGACCTGAAAGATATTCAAATCCTCAGGATCGATATTTTTCTCTTTGAGCGCAGATTGCTTGAACCAATCAATAAGCCCGCCCCAAAACTTGCTTCCGAAAAGGATGACCGGAATTTCCCCCATACGCTTTGTTTGAATAAGTGTGATACTTTCAAAAAATTCATCCAATGTTCCAAAACCGCCGGGAAAAATAACATATGCCTCGGCATATTTGACAAACATAAACTTCCGGCAGAAAAAGTAATGAAAGGAAAGAAGATGCTTCACATAACGGTTGGGTTTCTGCTCATACGGCAGATCAATGTTCAAACCGATCGAATTTCCCTTAGCTTTTGCGGCTCCTTTATTTCCGGCCTCCATAATCCCGGGACCTGCACCGGTAATAACGGCATATCCCTCTTTGGCAAGAAGTGAAGCTGTTTTCTCGGCCTGTTTATACCATGGATTGGTTTTTTTCGTTCTTGCCGACCCAAAGATGCTTACCGCGGGGCCAACTCCAGAAAGTTCATGAAAGCCATCGACAAATTCCGCCATGATGCGAAAAACTCTCCACGGATCTTCCATTTTTAAATCTTGAGCATCTTTTGTGCTTTTAGTCATGATCACCTCATATAGATTATTGAATAGATGTTCAGTCTCCTGCCTCCAAAGCCTCAGTACCCCAGACCTTTTCTTTAAATTGCCCTTACCATCTCAACGGCTTCTGCCAGGACTCTTTGAGGTCCTGGATATATGTATTTACACAAACCTGCTGCTTGAGCCCGTAAACAATAAATTCCGGAGTATCTTCAACCCGGCCAATAAGCCCGAAGGAAATTCCTTTTAATGCCTGTTTAAACTTTTTCTGGTCTTCCGGCTTCACCTCAACGATAAAGCGCGAATTGGATTCTGAAAAAAGAACCGTATCGTCCCTGTTTGTTTTTCCTTTAAAGGGCACTCTATCAAGACGCACTGTCACACCAAGCCCGCCGCTAAAAGCCATCTCGGCCAAAGCAACCCCAATGCCTCCCTCCGAACAATCGTGCATCGATCGGACAACTCCTTTTTTCACCGCCGATGATAGCGCCTCAAAAGTCTTCATTCCCTGTTTTGTGTTAACTTGAGGAACGCTGCTGCCAAGTAAACCATATGTATCTAAGTAGACCGACCCGCCTAATTCATCATAGGTCTGCCCGACACAATAGATCAAATTCCCACCTTCTTTAAAGTCCATAGTAACGCTTTTCGTCACATCATCAACAATGCCGATCGCTGAAATAAGAATCGTTCCGGGAATGGCAATCGATTTATCCCCGTCTTTGTATTCATTATACAAACTATCTTTGCCCGAAATAAACGGCGTCTGGTAGCCGACAGCCGCTTTGTAACACCCTTGGGCGGCCCGTACCAGCCCGCCTAAACGGTCTGGTTTATCAGGATTCCCCCAGCAGAAGTTATCCAGAATCGCGATCTTATTGACGTTGCCTCCAACAGCAACAATCTGGCGGACAGCTTCATCAATACAAGAAGCGGCCATCCAGAACGGGTCGATCATGCCGTAACGGATATTAATTCCGTTAGAGATGGCTAATCCTTTTTTGGCTCCGAGACGAGGGGCGATCACGCTTGCATCAGAAGGCCCGTCACAATTCACCCCAACTAAAGGCTTGATCACGCTTGCCCCCTGGACCTCATGATCATACTGACGGATCACCCATTCTTTCGAACACACATTGTAATGTGAAAGAACTTCAGATAATTTACCGCTAAGATTATCCGCTCGTGGGATCCTCGGACTTTTTGATTTCGGAGGAATCCAGCGCGCTTTTTTTGTGATCTTCGGGTTACCTTCGTGCAAAAGTTCCATACTTAAGTCGCAGACCTGACAGCCGTTGTAGAAAAGCTCGAGGCGTTTATTACTGGTAAATTCACCGATCACCGTCGCTTCAACATTTTCATCGGCAAAAATGCCGAGAAGCGCCTTGGCGTTCTTCGGATCAACAGATAAAACCATTCTCTCCTGTGACTCCGAAATCCAAATTTCCTCATAATTAAGCCCTTGATATTTCAAAGGAACCTTCTCAAGGTCCACCCTGGCCCCTAATGCTTGGCCCATTTCACCGACAGCGCTCGATAATCCGCCTGCCCCGCAATCCGTAATAGCCGTATAAAGATTGCGGTCCCTTGCCTGCATCAAGACATCCAAAACCTTCTTCTCCTGAATAGGATCTCCTATCTGAACAGCGCCGGAAGAGACCACTTCTGATTCGGTCGTCAATTCTCCGGATGAAAATGTCGCGCCATGAATACCGTCGCGGCCCGTTTTTCCGCCGACAACAACGATCACGTCGCCTTTCCGGGATTTCTTGAACACCTTGTCCCTCGGCATAATCCCGACACTGCCGCAATAAACCAACGGATTGCCGACAAACCTCTCATCAAAAAGAATCGCGCCATTGACAGTCGGTATTCCCATTTTGTTGCCGTAATCGCGCACGCCGCTGACAACCCCTTTCATAACCCGTTTGGGATGCAAGGTTCCCGGTGGTAATTTCTTGAAATCTGTATCCGGCGGAGCAAAACAAAAAATATCGGTGCTGCAGATCGGCTTCGCGCCAAGTCCCGTGCCTAAAATATCACGGATGACCCCGCCGATCCCCGTGTTCGCGCCGCCAAAAGGTTCTAAAGCCGAAGGATGATTATGCGTCTCGACCTTAAAGCAAACATTGGAGTCGTCGTCAAACCTGATGACGCCGGCATTATCGTGAAAAACGGACACGCACCAGGATTTGTTAATTTCTTTGGTCGCCTTTACGATCGTCGTCTTCATAAGATTGCGGATCGTTTTTGTTTTCATTTCTCCGTTATCCGAATAAGAATAGTCGACATTTCCGCGGAACGTTTTATGGTAACAATGCTCACTCCATGTCTGAGCGATCGTTTCTAATTCGCAGTCGGTAGGATTGCGCTTGATATTTTTGAAATATTTCCGGATCGCCTTCATTTCATCGAGGTTCAGGAACAATTGCCCGTCGCTGCTTAACTTCATGAGCTTCCGGTCATTAGCGCTGATCAAATCAACGAGGACAAGATCAAAGGCGGCGTCCTTGTTGGGGGCGCCCGACGCTTTAGATGGCCATGTATGGTCAACAACATGCTGGATAAGCTTATTGGAAAGGACTTTATTCGTGACGGTCTCTAAATCTTTCTTTGTCAAAGTCCCGTGTAAAAGATATTTCTTGGCTGTGCGGACAGACTGGATCCCATCGACGCCTAAGTCCTTGATCCCCTTGATCGTCGATTCCTCGACCGGGTCCATGACGCCGGGATTATGCGCAATTTCTACGGCATGTAATTTCTTTGAGATTTTAGGGTGGAAAGGTTTTTGCGGCGAAAAATAATATTCCTGCGTGATGCCATCAACGAGCAGGTCGCGACAAATTGTTTGGACATCTAAAGCGGTCAGATCTCCATCGAGGTTATAGACATGCGTCACATCAACCTTGGAAACGTTCGTTAAACCTAAGTCCACAATGGACTTCTGAATGCTTTCACCGAGGGAATCAAAAACACCCTTTTTATGTTTTATTTCAATCCGCCAAATCATGTATATGATGGAACAAGATTAGTGGTAAGAAATCTGTACGTAAGGACAAATCATAAGCGTCGAATACTCCGACCTGAACCTCACGACTATTTATCTACTCTACTCAAAACTTCCTGGTAGGCTTCCTCGATATCTCCCATATCATGCCGGAAACGGTCTTTATCGAACTTCTTGCCCGTTCCGATCTCCCACAGCCGGCAAGTATCTGGAGAAATTTCATCAGCTAAAATAATTTCACCTTTATATCTTCCAAATTCCAGTTTAAAATCGATTAACTCGAGATTTGAATTTGCAAAGAATTTGCCCATTAACGCGTTAATTTTTAGCGTATAGCGTTTTATGGTCTCGACTTCTTCTTCACTAGCCAGATTAAGGGCGCGAATATGGCACTCATTAATGAGAGGATCATTGAGATCATCCTTTTTATAACAAAATTCCAAAACGGGAAAAGCTAATTCCATTCCTTCTGAAAGGCCAAGGATACGGCAGATCGACCCTGCCGCTTTATTGCGCACAATGACCTCGATCGGCACGATCTGGGCCCTTTTTATAAGCATCTCCCGATCACTAAGACGTCGCTCATAATGCGTCGGGATTCCTTGCGAACTTAAGAATTCAAAGACCCTGGTCGAAATCTTATTGTTAATAATACCTTTATTGATCACCGTTCCTCTTTTTGCGGCATTGAAAGCGGTGGTATCATCTTTAAAATATTGAATGATCAAATCAGGATCGTCGGTATTATAGACAATCTTGGCCTTTCCTTCATAAATTCTTTCTCTTTTTTCCATAAAGGTTCCCTTGATCAATAAGCCGATTAAATTTTATTTTAATCCTACCCGCTTAAAGATCATATCTGTGTGACGCGTGTAGTACTTAATATCGAAACAAGCATCAATTTGACTTGCCTTCAAATATTTCCTTACCTTACGGTCACGGTTGAGGATATCTTTAAAATCAGATGTCTCCTGCCAAACCTGCATGGCGCAACGCTGAATAATTTCATAAGCCGCCTCACGCGCTAAACCTTTTTTCATTAATTCAAGCAAAACTCTCTGTGAATAAATGAGGCCTTTCGTTTTGCTAAGACTGGTAATCATATTCTTCGGATAGACCAAAAGACCATCGAGAATAGGAATTATTTTATGGAACATGTAATTAAGCACAACGGCGCTATCGGGAAGAATAATACGCTCTACCGATGAATGGCTGATATCACGTTCGTGCCAAAGACAAATATTCTCGTAAGCAGCTTGAGCATTAGCCCGCAATAAACGGGATAATCCTGAAACGCGCTCGCACGTAACAGGATTGCGTTTATGCGGCATAGCCGAAGACCCTATCTGTCCTTTGAAGAAGGGTTCCTCAACCTCCAAAACTTCGGTTTTCTGCAACAAACGGATTTCTGTCGCGATTTTATTTAAGGTCGATCCGATAAGAGCAATTGTGGAGACAAACTGGCAATGATGATCTCTCTGGATGATCTGGGTCGCAATGTTCGCCGGTTTTAGATACAGTTTCTCACAAACATATTTTTCGACAAACGGATCAATATTCGCATATGTGCCGACGGCACCGGACAATTTCCCGAAGCTCATCATCTCCTTAGCCTTCTCCATACGCTCTTCATTACGCTTCATCTCGTCGTACCATACAGCTATCTTTAAACCAAATGTCATCGGCTCAGCATGAACACCATGCGTCCGGGCGATACAGGGGGTATCCTTATATTTCTTGGCCTTCTGCTTTAAGACCAGCAGCATCTTTTTTATATCAGCAAGGAGAAGGTCGCTTGCTTCGACACATTGAACAGAAAGAGCTGTATCCAAAAGGTCGGATGACGTCAGCCCCATATGAAGATACCGTGCTTCAGCCCCGATATACTTCCCGACATTGTTGATAAACGCGACGATATCATGTTTTGTTTTTTCTTCTAATCTTTTGACTTCATCAATATCAAATTTCGCGTTCTTTTTGATCTTCTCCATGGACTTCTTAGGGATGGCTCCCAACTTGCACATGGCCTCGCAAGCAAGGATTTCGATCTTAAGCATAATTTCCATTTTATGCTTTTCGGACCAGATATTCCCCATCTTCGATAGCGTATAACGGTCAATCATTTGCCTAACTCCTTTGATTAATGGTGGTTCTATTTATTTTTACAAAACATAGATTAAGGGGCAAGATAATAAGTTGCTGTGGGATAACTTGTTACAAAGATCTTGAACTCCGTTAATATATCAGAGAAAATTTTTGAGGTCAAACAAAATTACAAAAAAAGCGGTATTTTCCTGGTAAGATCTACATAAAACATTGATATGGAACGGTTTATGACCTTAACCAATTTGCGCGCAAGGGGCTAACAATCGCCTTCTCTTGAGCATAAACTGGCGTTTTTTGAAGAAAGAGAGAACTTTACGGCGTTGTTTTTTCTTTAAAATACTCAAGACTGACACCGATAGATTCCTTCATGATCTTTGGTGTAGCTTCAATGGCTTTTTTCCCGGCGGGACTTTCATAGAATTGGATGATATCCCAAAGTTCTTCCTCGGTATAATACTTATCGTAAAGAGGAATTAACCGTTCGATGATCTCCTCGGCGTTAAATAATTCTCTATAATGATCCTTCTGTTCCTCCGGAACGCCATCCACCACTTTTTTGAGATTTTCCTCCATGTTCTGACGAACGCCGCTGACATCGATTAAAACAACGATCAACTTCGCCTTTCCAATCGGCATGCCGATGTTTTCGAACTGCTCAACATCAATATTGTCCATATCAATAGCACCTTCTGGCGTGTCTTCCTCGATACGCTTGATCTGGCCCATATAATATTTACGCGGGAATCCATTGACTTCCGTAATAATGTAATACGATTCTCTTTGGATAATTTTTTCTTTCAGAACCCTGCCGTCTCTTAAATAAATTGTTTCGGCCAAACTCATCGGGCAAAAAGAAAAAACCGATATAAAAACAACAAGAAAAACAAATCTTTTCAGTCTCATAATCAATCCTTCTTTAGATGTTCCATTAAATGATATTTTATTCTAATTAATCTCATGCCTACGGTCAAATAAAACTTTCTACAATGAAACTCCACGGCCTCACGCCCATGGTTTTTTCGCGACAAGAAAACTCCTCACTACGTTCGTCGTACCTGCCTGTCGGCAGGCAGGTCTTCTATGCTGTAACAAAGACAGAACACGCTAAATTCCTAACGCCCATCCTACAAATCATTATGACCTATGACCATATGACCATAATTATATTGAACGCCTATCCCTTATATGGTACCATACCCCACTATGCTCGATATTCTGAAGAAAAACATTAACCGCAGCCTTGAAATATTTATGGGCCGGGTCAAACATGACTATAAATTCCACCTTGTCAATCCGATCCTCTACGAAGGCATACGGGAGTTCTCCCTGCGCGAGGGAAAGAGAATCCGCCCTCTCCTGCTCATCCTCAGTTATATGGGATACAGCAACGGGAACAAAAGAATCTCCTCTTCTCTATATAATGCTTCCACGTGCATTGAAATGCTGCATAATTTTATGCTTATTCATGATGACATTATTGACCGTTCATCCCTTAGGCGAGGCAAACCCACCCTTCATAAACTTCTTGGCAAAACAGTTAAAACCGCAGACAAAAAGAAATTGGGTTACGACCTGGGCATTATTGCCGGTGACATCGTCTATGCTTTAGCTATTGACGCTTTCCTATCGATCAAGGAAACTCCCGAACGTAAAGAAAGAGCCATGAAATATTTTGTTCAAACAGCGGCATTTACCGCCATGGGCGAATTCATTGACACCGTCCACGGCGCTGAAGAATTAAAGAAGGTCAAAGAAAGGGATGTTTTTCTAAACTATACTCTTAAGACCGCAAGATACACTTTTGATTGCCCTTTGGTCGTTGGCGCTCTTTTGGCGGGAGCCGGCAGAAAAGACATCTCCCTGCTTTCGCAATTAGGCATTCTCATCGGGCAAGCGTTCCAAATTCAAGATGATATCATCGGCAGCTTCGAATCGCAAAAAAATATCGGCAAGTCTGTTCTGAGCGACCTAGCCGAATCAAAGAAAACCCTTTTGGTCTGCCATGCCTACAGAAAGCTTCGCGGGCAAAAGCGAAAATCATTCATGACCTATTTCAATAAACCGAAAAAAACATATCAAGATCTGGCCGCTGTGCGTAAAATCTTCATCGACACCGGAAGCCTGCAGTATAGCCTCAAAGAAATCAAATCACGCTTCGATACAACCGTCAATATTCTTCAACAACTGAAAATGAACGACAAGTACCGCAACATCATCAACAGCGCGATCTTTCCATTATTTAAGCAAAGCAACTCTATTGCCCAGAAATATCGCATTGACATTCAAATCGGCAATTTCTAACGCGGCCGCTGTTTTCCATATCATATTAGCTGCGCGCATAACTCATCGAGCACAAGACGTCCCTTGGGACTGGCCTTTAGATAACCGTCGCCTTCAATAAGAAATCCATTTTCAATAAAGCGGTCGATCTTTTCTTTTTGCTCATCGTTTAAAAAACAACCAAACCGCTCTTTTGTTCGCTCAACAGAAATACCCCGGTTCATTCTTAGTCCAAACAAAACAACTTCTTTCATTTGGTCAAACACTGTTAAGATTTCAGACCCTTCCTTTGCCGAAGATCCCTTCTGCATAGCGGCCATGTAATCATTAAGCCTTGACGTATTCCAAAAGCGCTCGCCATCGATATACGAATGCGCCCCAACGCCCAAACCGATGTACTCTCCCCCTTGCCAGTACTTCAGATTGTGCTGGGAAATCTTTGAAGGCTTCGCAAAATTACTGATTTCATACTGATGAAATCCTTCCGCTTCGAGAACGCCGCAAACCAGAAGATATTGCGCCGCCTGATATTGGCTGTCCTCCAACTGAATGTTGCGTGTATAGAACCGGCTATGCTCTTCAACAGTTAATGTATAAAGAGAAAGATGATCGCTTCCCAGCCTTATAACAGCCTCAACATCTTTCTTAAGCTCACTCATCGTTTGATCAGGAAATGCGAACATTAGATCTATGTTAACGTTATCAAAGCCAATGTCCTTGATCCTCTCAAAAGCCTCAATAGCCATTGATGAATCGTGATTACGTCCCAAATATTTTAGATATTTATCATTCAAAGTTTGCGCGCCCAGACTTATCCGATCGACGCCTTTCTCTTTTAACAACTTTAGCTTTGAAGACGAAAGCCCTTCGGGATTTGATTCAATAGTCCATTGCGCGTTCGAAACAACATCGAAATTCTTGCGAACAATACTAAAAAGTTTTTTCAGCTCATCAAGGCTCATTAATGTCGGCGTCCCTCCACCGATATAAACGCTTTGTATTTCCTCCCGGCTATATTGCCGCGCCTCTCTTTCTAAACTATCAAGATATGAGCCGATCCGCCGCTCCTGCCCGACAGAAACAACAAACGAACAGTAAAAACATTTCTTCTTGCAGAACGGGATGTGAATATATAAAGTTTTCATTTTTTTATTTTTTAAACCTAATTAACGACAAATGAGCACTTAACAAACATTTTTATTTTACACCATTCTTGAGACTTTTTTATAAAATTTACGTTTTTCGATCCTCCGTCGAGCAAAACATGTTTTCTCATAATTCTTTTAAGGGCCGCTTTAATTTTTTTTAATTTCTTTTTAAAATAAAGTGAAATTATTTTTGCATTAGAAAAGCTGTATGCTATTATAAAAATAAAGCTGGGCAAAAAATCTCTTAATCAAAAGGAGGGTTCATATGCCAGTCAAAAAGAAAAAAGCAACTAAGAAGAAAGTCGTAAAAAAGAAAGCGACAAAGAAAAAAGCAACTAAGAAGAAAGTCGTAAAAAAGAAAGCGACAAAGAAAAAAG
>JAGLQN010000098.1 GCA_023136835.1 Candidatus Omnitrophota bacterium
GGGAGCTATATAATCGTAGAAACCGACACACAAGGCGTGTGGGAAGAAGTTGATGGAGCTGTTATTAAATTCGTAGGTCAAACTCCTACCAGAGCATTTAGCTGGAAAATCAAATTCGACAGTGCAGGAACTCATGAAGTAGGATTTAAGAACACGGACGGTTCAAGTGGATATTACAAATTCATCGTCGAAGCAGAAGACCCTGCACCTGTCGCTACCGTGGTTGCAGATCAATCTACTTCAGGCAGTGAATCAAGCAGTGGAACTGTCGTTATGATCTTGGGTGCACTTATCTTAATCGGTGCCGCAGGTATATTTCTGAATAAAAAGAACAGAGATAAAAAAGGCAAAAACGGTGGAAATGTTAGGAACTCCCCTGAATTAGATACTTGAGGTATCGTAGATGTCTTATGTTGCGAATCCCAGTGCCTACAAGAGCCTGTCATCTATAAACTTGTTTCAGCCACGTAAAAAGTTTGCGATTAAACATGTGGGATTTTACGATCCCATTGTTTCCGTAAACTCTGAATTTACTTATAGATCAGGCTTACTTGTTGACTCAACCGGAAAGAAGTTGTATGACGATTCTTACTTAGAAGGCAAACCGTGTACCTATTTCTACTTCAAACATAGAATGTTCGGACACAATTCTCTATCTAAAAGAGTAAGTAAAGGGCATTGGCACACTAAATGTTTTGTTAGTTGTAATGATACGCCTGTATTCAGTTGTGCAAGAGAAAATGAGAAGAAGGATGTCTTTTTCTTTGCAGATTTATTAAAAGACATGCCTATCAGAACCGATAATGAAACGTTTGCATTGTATGTAATTCAGCCGACACTCGACCCCGAAGAGATTGCTGACTTGGCTATGAAAACAGTGACAGTATATGAATGGAAGGCAGACATGCTTACTGCCACTGAGAAGGTTTCAAAAGCCCAGGGTAAAGAAATAGTTGCTACTAAAATGATGGCTCAGGCTATCGTAACGAAGAACATCTATGCGAAGCAAATAGATTCACTCATTAAGTTGCTGGCAAGCGCTCAGGAGAAGTTGTTCGACAATACAGGAAGAGGTGTGGAAGTTCTCATCAGTCTCGGTGACAGAATTGAGAAAGAGTTTGACCTCGCTTTGATGGGTCCGGAGGCAATGAAAGAAGCCGCTCAGTCTATGGTCACTCGACAGCAGAGCGATCTAAAGTACATAGAAGCTTTGACTTCATTAGAATCAAATGGAGACGATATTCTTAAAAGACAGGTATTTGATACATGTCTCAATTATGTGGGGCCGATTAAAATGGCTGAATGGTTGAATATTGCTAAGTCAGGTAACCAAAATGATTTGAACAGTATATCTTCTCCGTCGATAGCAACTGTCAAAGCTCTTGAAAAAAGAGACTTGAAAAGCATGAGTCCAAACGACTTGTTTGATCTTGCCAATAGACTATCGAGTTATTCTGCCAGTGAACAATTCGAGAAGGACATGAAATCTGAGGATTTTGATGAAAATGATATAAATAATTCAATAGATAAAACCGTTCACAAACTACCAGAAGAAAATGAAAAAGAAGGTAAAACTGTTAGATAAGAGAAAAATATAAACGTTTTATTATGAGCGAAGAGAATACGAATGCGGAAAGCCCGCCTCAGATTGAAGGAGGTGCAAGTAGACATCCTGCAATCAGGGGGCCTTTCAGACCAGGAATGATGCAACCGGGTGGTGGAGCTCCGCTCTCAGCAGAAGAAGAGAGGGTTTGGGATAAGAAAGAAGATGAGAGCAGAGCGAAAATTAAAGAAAGATACGACGGAGTGATTGAGGAACTCCAAGATTCCAAAGACAAGATTTTGAGCATTGTAAACAATGCGCCAATTGTGT
>JAGLQN010000099.1 GCA_023136835.1 Candidatus Omnitrophota bacterium
ATAGAAGTAATGATATCACACTGTTGATTCTTAAGGTATTTAGTCAATTCTTCGGAAGGAAAAATATCTTGAATAACTTTGATATTACCTTTGATTTTTAAAGCAATGTCAGAGGGGTCAATGCCCACTTTTTTAAATCCTTTAGGAAAGCAGCTAAGGAGAGTTCCGTCATTACATCCGACGTCCAAGACCATAGCTTTCGATTGATTAAAGATTTTCTTGGCATCATCAGCTATTTCCTTAAGGTGGGTTCTCATTGTATTGTTCGTTCCCGAACGATACCAATAAGTGGAATAAAGTACTTCAGGGGGGACCGTATTCTTCATTTGCAACAGTCCGCAGGCATGTTCATCTTTCATGGGATCGCAACGGACTAGCGACGTTTCAATCTTTCGCTTGGGGGGCATTTCCTTGCCTGGCTTAATAAATGAGCCCTGTAAATATTGTTCACCAATATCAATAACCTGCGTTAATGACGATGAACCACAAATACGGCAAGTCTTGCGGTGAATTAGATGCATTTGATTTCCTCGAGAAGAATCATTATTTCCTTTTCATTTTTTTTATTGCTTTTCTAAATTGACTATCAATGCGGTCGATGCACTTATTTCGCTTCAGATTTAAAATGGCTAACTTTTTGACAACAGTGTTTTTTTGTTTGGCCGGGACTTTTTCAAATGCGTAGACCTTTTCCTGCTCATGCCATAAAGAGCAATTGACGTGACACAATTCTGAGAACACCTCACCTATATTGCCGAAAACATTATCAACGACGTTATCCTTTTTCCGGTATACTTTGTTGGAGTCAAATGTCAGGCGGCTTAGAGGAATTTTTCCGGCAATAGTTGCCTGAAGGAACTCTTCCAGATCCTTTTGCAGCTGTTTTTCTTGTTTACCAAGACTGCTTAGATGGATTTTACTTCTCGTATGCCATTGTTTTAGTTTGACAACGGTCAATTTATCGCACAATGTACCAAGTGTCTCTGCCATAAATGATCCCTTATATTATTAAGATTATTATTTATTGTAATAGTCGATTTCAATTTGTCAAAACATTTCTTAAAGGTGGTTTGTAAGCACGTAAAGATCTTTGATGTGTCCGGAAAGTTTGGTTTGAGCTGATCTAAGGAAAAGGTTAAGATCAAATAGAGCTAGATTCATTGAATATTGGTGTTTTTTTAGAATTGTGTTAAACTGAACCCTATGCCAATTAAGTTTTTCAAATATCCAGTTCGATTTGATCGCTTAGATCCTTATCTGAGGCGAAAAATTGAGGAAGAACGTAAATTTTTATTCATATCATGTTAAGTATGTTTTCATGCCCTAAAGCCTTTAGGGGACACCTTGATGTTATCCAAAGAAACGCGATACAAAGCTGGAAGTCTCTTGCGCCAAGCCCTCAAGTTATTCTTATTGGCAATGAGGAGGGGACAGCGGAAATTTGCCAAGAGTTTGGATTTCAACATTGCCCGGCCGTAAGATGCAATGAATATGGAACGCCTTATATGAGTTCTATTTTCCAAATAGGGCAAGAGGGATCTCATTATCCATGGGCTTGTTATATCAATAGCGATATTATCCTTATGCAGGATTTTATGATGGCGATAGAAAAACTCATCGCATTAAAGAATAATTTTTTGGCTGTTGGCCGTCGACGGAATGTGTCCATAAAAGAGAGCCTCACGTATAGTAACCCATCATGGGAAGAAGAATTATCTCTGTTGGTCAAAGAAAGAGGGAAGTTGGAGCATCATTCAGCCATCGATTGTCTGTTTTTCCCGAAGGGTTTGATTGAAGATTTTCCCGATTTTGCTTTAGGGCGTCCTTTATGGGATAACTGGATGATTTATGATTTAAAAAGAAAAAAAATTCCTATTATAGATTGCACTTCTCTTGTCACTCTTGTTCATCAAAGCCACGATTATTCCCACTCTGATCTGCCTGGAGGGGTTTGGGAAGGTCCTGAGGCGAAGGCCAATTTGAAGTTGGCTGGTGGCTACCGCCACGCATACACAATCGCTGATGCGGATTATCAATTAACTCTAAACGGTTTAAGAAAGAATTTGTTTAAATACTATTTTTCCCTATTAAGAGCTATAAAAATCATTTTTCATCGTTTTGTTTGCCGTGATTTGAAATGGTAAGCATTAATTTGAATAACGTTAGGGCGCAACCTATGTCAAGAAAAGCAGCAATCAAAGAATGGCACTAAAGACAATTGGAAGTGGGAGTATCGGATATGTGTGGTATTGCTGGATTTGTCGAGTTTTCTAGTCCTCAAGCCAATTGCGATGATCTTATCGCGATGCAAAAAACCATTCCGCATCGGGGGCCGGATGATAACGGGCACTATTTTGAGCCAGGGTTAGGTTTGTGCCACACACGCCTTTCCATTATTGACTTATCAGAAAGGGCTCATCAACCTATGCAAAAGGATGGGTTGACAATACTTTATAATGGGGAGATCTACAATTACAGGAAGTTGAAGAAGGAATTAATAAATTTAGGCCATCAGTTTAAGTCGGATTCTGATACAGAGGTTTTATTAGAGGCATACAGGGAATGGGGGGAAGGGGCGCTCCTGCGTTTAAACGGCATGTTTGCTTTTGCCATTTATGACCGCAATAAATCTATTCTTTTTTTAGCTCGTGATAAAACTGGCGTAAAGCCTCTTGTTTATTATTTTGACAATTCATGTTTTGTCTTTGCCTCTGAGATAAAAGCAATAAAGACATATCCCTATTTTCAAAAGAATCTTTCCATGGTAGCTTTGGATCGCTATTTACGATTTGGTTATGTGACGGGAAAGCAGACTATTTGGGAAAATTGCTTTTGTCTTCTTCCCGGGGAGTACCTAACGGTTGATATTAAAAAACGCTCGATGAATGTTCAGACATATTGGGCGCCTTATTTCAGTCCAAGTTCTTGCGCGGATTTTAGAGAAACAGCAAAAGAGTTAAAAACTGTTCTGATTGATGAATTTAAACAAAGCATGGTTAGCGATGTGTCTGTGGGGGTGTGCATAAGCGGAGGTGTTGATTCTAACGTCTTAGCTTCAATTCTTTCAAAAGAGCTCGGGTTTTCTCTTCGGACATATTCATTGGGGGGCAATGAAACCGGGTTTAATGAAAACTCACAAGCCGAAGCTGTTGCAAATTATTTAGGGACACAACACACGTCATTGACGCTAGATGCAGGCGCTAATCGCAATTTGTTAATGGAAACCATTTTGCATTATGACCAGCCTATTTCAGATCAGAATATACTGTCGTTTCGTTATATTGCGCGAGAGGCGAAAAAGAATGGCGTGACCGTTCTCTTGTCAGGAATGGGGGGAGATGAATTGTTTCTAGGGTATCCCGATGTAGCTTTAAGAGCGGGGATCCGGCATTTATTTAAAATTCCAAGAAGAATGCGGAATATTATACCCAAGAAGTTTTTTCGTTTTTCGAATAAACTTTACAAAGGCGTTCAATTATTCCAACTCAGGGATCATTTATCGGCGGCTTCTAATCTCTCTGGTAAATGTTTTTTCGATGATGAAATTGATCGTCTTTTATTAAATAAGCTTAATAACGCTGATGAAAGTTATTTTAAGTCTGTTTTTTTGGATGGTTATTCGAGGAATGGATCTATGATCGAAGGGGTCATGCAGTGGGACCTAAAAAGTTATTTAGTAGATAACGGGTTTTATATTTTGGATACAAGCAGCATGTCTGAGGGGGTTGAAATGCGAGTGCCTTATTTGAATAATAGGGTTCTTGAGCTTGCCTTTAAAGCGCCAGTGAATATTAAACGCTATAAAGGAACATACAAGGCGCTGTTACGGTCAGTTGAGAGTGATTATTTGCCAAAACATCTGTCCGTGAAGGCAAAGAGGGGATTTTATCCTTTTCCAAAGAGAAATTGGTTAAATGGCGGCCTTAGAAATGAAGTTAATGAATATCTTTCGGAGAAGCGATTTAAAAAACAATCTCTTTTCGATTATACTATTATGAAAGAAATAATGGATGTTCATGCGAATTCTAACGTTAATGTTTCTGACAAGTTATGGAATATGTTGATTTTTCAAATTTGGGCTGAAAAAAATCTTTAATTCTTTAAATTAATTTTATCATGACTGAAAAAAATAACTATATTTGGTGTAAGTTTAAGAATTTCCTAAAGAGGCCGATTTTAAATATTTCTTTTGTGAGATGGGTTTTTGTGTTGATTTACAAGTGTAGGGGGCGGAAGCCATGGAGCTTTGGATATTCTGTTTATAAATTTAACTGCGTTAAACATATTGTAGAGAGCAGTCTTAATTTTTTTTCTCAAGAGAAATTACCGCAAAACTATGGATTTGGGCTTGATGAAAGAATAGTCGAATATCCATGGTTTTTTTCTAGGCTAAAATCCAGTGAGATGACAATCTTGGATGCAGGGTCAATTTTAAACCATTCTGATATTCTATCAATGAGCCTATTAAAAGACCGCAAGTTACATATTTCGACGCTTTTATATGAAGGATTTCCAGAGACGAGCAATGTTCCGTCCTATGTATTTGAAGACATCAGGGAAATGTGCTATAAAGATGAGTTTTTTGACGCGGTAGCATGTATTTCAACTTTAGAGCATGTTGGTATGGATAATTCATTTATCTACACTTCGGATAAGACTAAAATGGAGAATGATAAATATGCTTTTTTAACGGCGGCGAGTGAGCTGAAAAGGGTGCTTAGAGTGGGAGGGACAATTTATTTAACTATGCCTTACGGAAAATATCAAAATCTTAAGTGGTTTCAAGTTTTTGATTCCGAAATGGTTAAGGCGCTAGTGGAGCGATTTTCTCCATCAAAATTTTCTGAAACTTATTTTAAATATGAAAATAGTCAATGGAATTACTCAAATGCTCATGCTTGCCGGGATGGATATTATTTTGACATTCGCAATGAAGGAGAGGTGCAGAAGGACCGGTTAGCTGCTGCCCAAAGTGTTGTTTGTCTTGAGATGGTTAAATAGAAAAGCATAATAATGAGAAAAATATTGTTGGTGGCCTATAAAGTAGTTAAATCTGTTCTGGGAGGTTACGGAATTGGAAGGTTTTATCCGATTAGGATAATTCATAATTTTGCGCTGAAGTATATAAAATCTAATTTTGTAATTATTCAAGGACACAAAATGTTTTTGGATGCGAAGGACTCCTTAAACCTTTCCATCTATGAGAGTTATGAGGAATATGAAACAGAACTCGTAAAAAAAGAAGTTAAAAAAGGAGATGTTGTTTTAGATATTGGGGCAAATATCGGCTACTATACTTTAATATTTGCAAAACTTGTCGGCGAAAGTGGGAAAGTCTTTGCTTTTGAGCCAGATCCAACTAATTTTAATCTTCTTAGGCGGAATGTCAGAAATAATGGCTACAATAATGTTGTGTTAATAAATAAAGCTGTTTCAGAAAAAAGCGAAAAGCTTAAATTATTTTTAAGTGAAGATAATTTAGCGGATCATAGAATATATGATTCGCAAGATGGTAGAAAATTTATTGAAATAGGGAGTGTAAGGCTGGATGACTATTTTAAAGATTATAGCGGTGAAATTAATTTTATAAAAATGGATATTGAAGGGGCGGAGTATGGAGCTGTTCAGGGAATGCCTGATCTGATTAAGAAATCAAGAAAGATAAAAGTAATTTCGGAGTTCTGGCCCTTTGGACTTAAAAAGTTTGGCGTTGAACCCGTTGAATACTTAAATAGGCTTCTTAAATATGATTTTGAGATTCACAATCTAAATGAAAAAAAGAAAGGACTGGGTTTGGCCGATGCTAAGGAATTATTGAAAGTATATACGGTGGAAAAAGAAAATCATACAAACCTATTATGTATCAAAAAAGAAGACGCGTGATATGATTGAGAAATTATATGCCTTATTTGATTGCAGGATTTTCTCTTTTGATTTGAAATATTTTTCTTTACTAAATTTATCAGGTGGTTAGAAATGAGCGAAGAGCAAAGAAATGATTCCCCGCGCGCACTATTAAATCAATCCAAGATTGTTTTTATAACAAATCTTTGCTCGCATTACACTATTAAGCCTTTTGAATTGATTGCTAAGAAGTATGATACGTCGTTTTATTTTACGGGGGGGCATGAAGCGTATTGGGAGAAGAGAAATAAAGTTTATTTGGGTAATTTTCGGGGTGAATATTTGAACGGTTTAAGGGTTGGCAATCATTATAAGATTTCCTGGCGATTGTTCTCACTATTTTGGACCTCGTGGGATTTTATGATTAAAACCATTGATGACCGCTTTGCGCTCCCATTGTGTTTTTGGGCGGCTAAAATTCGCCGTAAGCCGTTTATTCTTTGGGCAGGCCTCTGGCATAGTCCACAAAATCGTGTCCATCGCATTTTTAGTATTGTGACAAAATTTATTTATCAGCGATCGGATGCTATTGTGGTATATGGGACCCATGTCAGAGATTATTTGATTAAACTGGGCATTGATAAGAAGAAAATATTTGTTGCGTTTCATGCGATGAATAACGCGCAGTTTAATGACTGCGTCTCTGAAGACGGAAAACAAACATTAAGAAACGAGCTGGGTATAAAACAGAAAAAGGTGATTTTGTATGTAGGGCGGCTTGAGGAATGTAAGGGGCTGAACTATTTAGCGGAAGCATTAACGAAATTGCCGCAGAAAGATTTTTGTATGCTTTTTATTGGGTGTGGCAGCCAAAAGGAACAATTAATGGCCCGCTGTGATCAGGGCGGTTTTGATTACAAGTTCTTGGACTATGTTGAAAACAAGAAGCTTCTCGAGTATTATGCTATCGCTGATATTTTTGTCTTGCCATCCATTACAACAAAAGATTTCAAGGAGCCGTGGGGGCTTGTTATTAATGAAGCAATGAATCAAGGATGCCCGATCATTGCAACTGATGCCGTCGGGGCAGCTGCGGGAGGTCTTGTGGAAAACGGGAAAAACGGGTTTGTTGTTCAAGAAAGAGATTCGGAAGTATTAAAAAACGCGATAAACAAGCTTATTTCGGATGAATCATTGAGATTGAAGATGTCGTCTTGTTCGAAAGAAAGAATAAAAGATTGGACGCAGGAAAATATGGTGCGAGGGTTTATTGATGCCGTTGAATATACACAACAAAAAAGATTCGCAAAAGAATAAATATTAATGTAAATTACTTGAGTTGACCGAATTTTCGCAACATACTGAAAATAAAAGATTTACGAAGCGATATTTTAGCCCGTTTGCTCCATCAATAAAATTAGCTTTTCTCGACGCTATAAGGGCATTTTGGACCTCATTTAGAGGTAGAAAAACGGTCAACTCAAGTAAATTAAACTGCTGATAATTTCTTTAAGAATGAGGCGGGTTGAGTGGAAAAAGAAAATATTATTTATGATAATGAGATTGTGGCGACTGTTATTTACGCCGAAGAGATAGAGCCTGGCGTACATTTTTACGGTAAAGATAAAAGTACTTTACAGATCGGTAAGCAGCTTCGTATGAAGGGGGAAGCGATCAAACCCCACAAGCATCTTCCGGTTAAGGTTCAGCGCGAAGAGATATTGCAGGAAGTTTTATATATTGAAAAGGGTAAAATGAAAATTACCTTTTACACCGATGAATGGGAAGAAATAGATTCCCGGGTTTTAAATGACGGCGATATGATTTTGCTTATCAAGGGCGGGCATGGTTTTGAGATGCTTGAAGAGACCGTAATGATAGAGGTTAAGCAGGGGCCGTATAATCCAGATAGCACGCGAAGATTTGAAGGGAAATAGTTCAATGATACCTGTTTGCACGCCATTTTTAGGAAAAAATGAAAAGAAATATTTGTTAGATTGCGTTGAAACGAATTGGATTTCTTCATCAGGTAAGTACATTGAGAAATTTGAAGACAAATTCAGTCAATACTGTCATGCGAAGTATGGCGTGGCGACGACAAGTGGAACAACTGCGCTTCACTTGGCATTTGCGGCTGTTGGTATAAATAAAGGCGATGAAGTAATTATGCCCACTTTTAACATTGCCTCGACGGCATTTGCAGCCCTTTATTGCGGCGCAAAACCCGTTTTTGTCGATTCCCAACCGGACACATGGAATATTGATCCTCAAAGAATTGAACGGAAAATAACAAAAAAGACAAAGGCAATTGTACCGGTTCACATGTATGGCCATCCTTGTGACATGACGGCTATTATGCGTATTGCCCGTAAGCATAAATTGATTGTTATCGAAGACGCTGCAGAAGCTCACGGAGCAAAATACCGGGGGAAAAGAGTCGGAGGGATCGGAGATATTGGGTGTTTCAGTTTTTACGGAAATAAAATTATTACCTGCGGTGAAGGAGGCATGGTTGTTACCAGCAATAAAAGAATCTCGGACCGTTGTCAAAATCTCAAGAATTTATCCTTCTTAGAAGAAAAGCGGTTTTGGCATAAGGAGATAGGGTTTAATTACCGGATGACGAATATTCAGGCGGCCTTAGGCCTGGCGCAATTTGAGAAAATTGATCAATATATAAAAATGAGACGAAGAAATGCTTTGTTTTATAATTCTTTGCTAAAGGATATCCGGGGAATAATTCTTCCAGTTGAGCGGCCAGATGTGAAAAATATCTATTGGATGTATAGTGTTCTTGTTGGTAGAAATTTTGGTATGAGTCGGGATGAATTTATGAAACGATTAAAAGGAATGGGAATAGAAAGCCGGATTTTTTTTATTCCAATGCACCAACAGCCGGTTTTGAAAAAAATGAAAATTGTTTCTAAGGAAAAATTTCCTATTGCCGAGGATATTGCGAGACGGGGGATCTATTTACCGTCAGGTAGCGGTTTGAAGAAAAAAGAAATTGAATATGTGTGTGACTGCATTCGAAAGATTAGGAGAAAGTCTTGATGGTTTTTGGTCAATATGCCCAACACTACGACATGATTTATAAGAAAAAAGACTATAAAAAAGAGTGTGCATATTTAGAAGGGTTATTCAGGAAATATTCTAGAAATAAAGTTAAGACAATTTTAGATTTGGGCTGTGGCACGGCGAGTCACATGATTCCCTTTATTAAAAAGGGGTATAAAGTGACGGGAGTTGATGCTTC